>CAXTPH010000209.1:0-4759 GCA_964245955.1 uncultured Sphingomonadaceae bacterium
CGCGCGCCGCCGCGAGCCGCTTCGTCCAGTCGCTCAAGAAGACCGACGACGGCGACCCCGATGTCGCGATCGAGCCAGTCGGCGATGCCCCCGAACCGAACCGCACCCCGCGGCGCGGCCCGCCGGCGGGCGGACAGCGGTACGCGCGGCGCTAGACGCAGCCCCGGGTCACGCCGCGACGGCGTGCGCCGTCCGCCGGCGCATCATCGCGCCGGTCAGCGCGAAGCCACCGACGAGGAGGCCCCACGACGCCGGCTCGGGAACGCTGGCGACGGTGATCCGCGCGTCGGCGATGGTCAGCGACGCGGCCGGCGGGCCACCGCCAAAGCGAATGTCGCCGGTGCCGCTGAAGCTGCCGCTTGCGCCGGCGAACAGGCCGGTCCCGCCGGTGGCGACGAAGTTCTGGACGTTGGTGATCACGCCGGGGGAACCGCTGTTCGACAATAGGCCGGCGTACGTTCCCGTCAGCGTCGCACCATCGGCGAAGCTGTAGGTGAAGCGCCCGTCGTAATACGGCACGGCGGCGGCACCGGGCGCGACCGGTGGTCCGGCATCGAGACAATGGCTTTGCACCGAAGTGAACGCCCCGGCGGTCGACGTGCCGCTGGCGTAGAACGGCGCGATGTTGCCGATGCTGACGGTCAGGTTTGGGCAGCGCCCGCCGGGTGCCGCGGGCGGATTTGTGTTCGAAAAGGTCGCCGAGAAGGTCACGACGCGCGCCGCAGCAGGGGCGGCGAGAGCGGCGGCGGTGACGGCGGCGGCAACGGCAAGTCTGTGCATAGTCCCAACTCCGACTGGTGCGGCGGTGATGCGCGCGCCGCCCGATTGCCGCCGCCGGAGTCGGCGCGATAGGACAGCGCGACGACCTATTGCCGACCTTTTGCCGACCATCAGGGGATATCGGTCCACGATGCTCGATCTGGCGCAGTGCGACGACTTCGCGATCGGCCGGGTGACAATCCGGCCTTCGTCGCGCGAGCTGATCGCCGGCGGGGTCGCGACGATGATCGCGCCGAAGGTGATGCAGGTCCTTGTCGCCATCGCCCGCGGCGGCGGCCGCGTCGTGTCGCGCGACGAGCTCGTCGCGCAGTGCTGGCCAGGGCGCATCGTCGGCGACGACGCGATCAATCGAATCATCGGCAAATTGCGCCGGGCGCTCGCGACTCTCGGTCCGGGGGTGTTCGGCATCGAGACCGTCGCGCGGAGCGGCTATCGGCTGCGCGATGGCGATGCCGTCGCCGCGACGCCGACCGACCCGCCCGCCAGTACGGCCCTGCCGATGCTGGCAGACCCGGTTCGACCGCCGCCCCGCACGATAAGGCGTTTGGCCTGGGTTTTGCCGGTAGTCGCGGCAGTGGCGCTGCTGGTCGTCATGCGGGTCGCGCCGCACGGCCCCGTGCCACCACCGGCGCTGCCCGCCGCGGTGACCGATCTGGAGACCCGTGGCTTGTCCGCCATGTTCGACGACACCGCCGCACAGACGCACGAGGGCGTCGGCTACCTGCGCCGGGCGACCGCTCTCGAGCCGCGCGTCGCGCCGGTGTGGGGGTCGCTGGCGATGAGCTATGTGCTTGAACTCGGCTGGCTGCCGTCGCCGGATCGCGCCGCCGGCGTGACCCGCGTCCGCGACGCCGCCGCGCATGGCCTCGCGCTCGACGGCTACGAAAGTCGTTCGATCGCGGCGCTCGCCAGCCTCGTGCCGACGTTCGGCAACTGGGCCGATAAAGCCGCGGCGTTGCACGCTGCCGACCGGCGCGCCGACGGCGGGCCCCTCGCCTATCAGCGCGTGCAGTTCCTCCTTGCCATCGGCCAAACGCGGGCCGCGCTGGCGGAGGTGACGCGGCTCGCCCGGTCGTCGCCGCTGGTGCCGTGGATCCGCGCGATGCAGATCGACCTGCTCGCCGCCGCCGGTCGCCTCGACGAAGCCGACCAGGTCGCGACCGAAGCGGCGACGATCTGGCCGCACGACCGGCTGATGTGGTTCACCCGCTTCGACCTCGCCGCCTTCAACGGCCAGGCCGACCGCGCGCTGGCGATGGCCGCCGACCGCGCCGGCTGGCCGCACGACACCGACGCCGCCGACATCAGCCTCGCCGCCGAGGTCGCGCGCGCGGCCGCGTCGCGTGACCCCGCGGCCATCGACACCGTGCTCCGTCACCTGCAGGCGGCGCGGCCCGGCCATGCCTCGGCCGAGCGGACAATGCGCGCCGCCGCCGCGCTCGGCCGGCCCGATGCTGTCGCGACAGCGGCGCGTCAGCTCTATTTCGGCCGCATCGCCGCCGCGCCGCGCGCAACGATGCTGCCGGCGATCGGCCTGCCGGGCGACGGCGATCCGCCGACCGCCGCGCTCTTCCTGCCGCCGGTCGCTGCGATCTGGACGACGCCGGTGCTCGCCCCGGTCCTGATACGCAGCGGCCTTGCAACTTATTGGCGGCAAACCGCGCCACCTGATATCTGCGCAACCAGCGCGGCGCGCCCGACGTGCCAGGCGATCGGCGTCGTTCGATGACGACGGCCGCATCGCGTCCAGTCGAAAGGCCGCCCGTGATCCTCGTCGACGCCGATGCCTGTCCGGTGAAGGACGAGATCTACCGGGTGGCGCGGCGCACCGGCACGGCGGTCAAGGTCGTCGCCAATTCGTACTTTCGCGTGCCGCCCGAGCCGTTGTTCGAACAGGTCGTCGTCGGCGACGGCTTCGATGCCGCCGACGACTGGATCGCCGAGCGCGCCGCGCCCGGGGTGATCGTCGTCACCGGCGACATCCTGCTCGCCGACCGCGCGGTCAAGGCGGGGGCGACGGTGCTCGGGCACAACGGGCGGCCGTTCACCGCCGCCAACGTCGGCTCGGCGGTCGCCGCCCGCGCGCTCGCCGAAGACGCGCGGGCGATGTCGTGGGCGGGAACCGCGGGCGGACGCACGATGCGCAGTGGCCCCGCCCCGTTTGCGCCCGCCGATCGCTCGCGCTTTCTCTCGGCGCTCGACGAGGCGATCGCGCGACTGCGGCGCGGGCGGTGATCGCCGGCGATATCCCTGTCCTACACTGGACGATCTGGGCTAGCTGTCGGGCGCGGTCGATATGACCGGGTCTCGCTTGCGCGGCGCAACACGACGGGGGATCGGATGGGCAGATTCGAGCGACAGAAACGTCAACTCTGTCAACTTAAGCGGGCGGCGGCGCTCGCTCCGCTGACCGTGCTGATCGGTGCCGCCCCGCCGCCCCTGGCCCCGCCGCCGACCGCCGCCGAGGTTGAGGCGGCGGCCCCGGCGAGCGCGTGGCGTCCGGTCGCGCCCGACAATTTGATGCTCGTCGACACCGCGAAGGGCACGCTGACGATCGAGCTCGCCCCCGCCTTCGCCCCCGCGCACGTCGCCGCCATCCGCGCGCTGATCCGCGCCGGCGCGTTCACCGGGGGGGCGGTCGTCCGGGTGCAGGACAATTATGTCGTCCAATTCGCCGCGAAATCGGCGGTTGCCACCGCCAACGCGCCGGGCGTCGCCGCGACCGCCCCGGCGCTGCCCGCCGAATACGAGAAGCCCCGCGCCACCGTGCCGTTCACCCCCCTCCCCTACCCTGACGCCTATGCACCGCAGGCCGGGTTCAGCGACGGCTGGCCGGCCGCACGCGATGCCGGGTCGGCATGGCTGGTCCACTGCTACGGCATGGTCGGCGCGGGACGCGACAATCCGCCGTCGACCGGCGACGGATCGGAGCTCTACGCGGTCATCGGCCACGCACCGCGCCACCTCGACCGCAACATGGCGGTGGTCGGGCGCGTGATCGCCGGCATCGCGCCGTTCGCCGCCCTGCCGCGCGGAACCGAGGCGCTGGGGTTTTACAAGACCGAAGCCGAAAAGCTCCCGATCACCGGCGCCCGGCTCGCCGCCGACCTGCCGGCCGCATCGCGTCCGAAGTTCGAGATCATGCGGACCGACACCCCGACCTTCGCCACGCTGATCGAGGCGCGCGCCAACCGCCGCGAGCCGTTCTTCCTGCGACCCGCAAATGGGGTCGACGTCTGTAATGTGCGGGTGCCGATACGGCAGGCACCGTGACCGGCCGGAACCAAAGCCACTGGCCATGGTGGTCAGTCTTCCGCGCTGCAGCATGACGTGTTAAAGGCCGGGCCATGCTGACGATCAACGCCGTGACGGTGCGCCTTGGCGGGCGCGTCATCCTCGACCGCGCCTCCGCCGCGATTCCCGTCCGCGCGCGCGTCGGGCTGATCGGGCGCAACGGCGCGGGCAAGTCGACGCTGATGAAGCTGATCGCGCGGGTCAATGCCCCCGACGACGGGAGCGTCGAGATGCCCAAGGCGGCGCGGATCGGCTACGTCGCGCAGGAGGCCCCGGCGGGCGCGGCGACGCCGTTCGAGACGGTGCTCGCGGCCGACGTCGAGCGCGCCGCGCTCCTCGCCGAAGAAGAAAGCCACCCCGAAGCCCATCGCATCGGCGAGATCCACGAGCGCCTTAACGCGATCGACGCGCACACCGCGCCGGCGCGCGCGAGCCGGATCCTCGTCGGCCTCGGCTTCGACGAGGCGGCGCAGCACCGCCCGCTCGACAGCTATTCGGGCGGCTGGCGGATGCGCGTCGCGCTCGCCGCGCTCCTGTTCTCGCAGCCCGACCTGCTGCTGCTGGACGAACCGTCGAACCACCTCGACCTCGAAGCGACGCTGTGGCTCGAAAGCTTCCTCAAGTCGTACCGCGCGACGATGGTCGTCATCAGCCACGAACGCGACCTGCTCAACAACGTCGTCGA
>CAXTPH010000210.1:0-4758 GCA_964245955.1 uncultured Sphingomonadaceae bacterium
TACGCAGGTGGAGCGGGCGCGCGGCTGATGCGGCTCGATAATTAGGAGATGACCCCATGACCTCGGCCCTCCAGATCGCCCGTTCCGGGCTCGACGCGCTCGACCAGAAGATGAAGGCGATTTCGAACAACCTCGCCAACGTCAACACGACCGGATTTAAAAAGGACCGGGCGAGCTTCGAAACACTGATGTACCAGTCGGGCCGGTCGCCGGGCGATCCGAGCGGGACGGCGTCGGATTATGCGGTCGGGCTCGGCACCGGCACCGGGGTCCGCGTCGCCGGCACCGAACGGATCCACACGCAGGGTTCGCTGACCCAGACCGACAACGCGCTCGACCTCGCGATCGAGGGCAGTGGCTTTTTCCAGGTGACGCAGGCCGACGGCACGACGGCCTACACCCGCGACGGATCGTTCAAGATGAACGCCGAGGGGCAGCTCGTGATGGGCAATGGCGACAAGCTGACCCCGCCGATCGCCATCCCCGACGGCGCGCAGCAGATCGTTATCGCCACCGACGGGACGGTGTCGGCGACGCTACAGGGGGCGACGAGCGCGACGCAGATCGGCCAGATCCAGATCGCACGCTTCCTCAACCCCGCCGGGCTCCAGCCCGCCGGCGGCAACCTCTACACCGCGACGACCGCGAGCGGCGCAGCGCAGGTCGGGAGCGCGGGGGCCGACGGCAGCGGGCTGGTCCGCCAGGGCTCGCTCGAGGCGTCGAACGTCAGCACGGTGCAGGAGCTCGTCGACATGATCGAGACCCAGCGCGCGCACGAGGTCAACGCCAAGGTGATCAACTCGGCGGACGAAATGGCGAAATATGTCACGCAGAACATGTAGTCTGGCGGCACTGCTGGTGCTCGCTGGCTGCGCCGACACGGCCTTCCGCACCGTCGCGCCGATCGCCCCAGCGTACGCCGCCGCGCCCGCCCCCGCGCCCGAGCCGTCGGCGAGCCTGTACCGCGCCGACCGCTTCATCGCGCTCGCCAGCGACAACCGCGCGCGCCGCGTCGGCGACCTGCTGACGATCCGCCTGACCGAGCGGATGACCGCGCGCAAGTCGGCGACCGCCGACAGCAAGCGCGACGGCTCCGCGGCGCTGACGCTACCGACCGCCCCGCCCTTCTCGTTCGTTCCCAAGGGGTTGCTCAGCGGCGGGAGTACCTCGAGCTTCAAGGGATCGGGCACCGCGACGCAGGGCAACCTCCTGTCGGGCGAGATCAGCGTGACGATCGCGCGCGTCCTGCCGAACGGGGTTTATCTCGTCGCCAGCGACAAGCGCGTCACAATCAACCGCGGCGAGGAGCAGGTCCAGCTGACCGGCATGGTGCGCGCCGACGACATCGGACCCGACAACGCCGTCGCCTCGACCCGCGTCGCCGACGCGCGCATCCGCTATTCGGGGAGCGGGGAACTGGCCGACGCGACGCGGCAGGGCTGGCTGGCGCGCTTCTTCGCGAAGGTGTCGCCGCTGTGAGGTGGCTGCTCGCCGCACTGCTGCTGGTCCCCACCCCGGCGCTCGCCGACCGGGTCAAGGACATCGCCCGTTTCGAGGGGCTGCGCGGGAACGCGATCACCGGCTACGGCCTTGTGGTCGGGCTGAGCGGCACCGGCGACGACAATCTCGACTACACCGTCCAGTCGATGAAGAGCACCGCCGCGCGGCTCGGCGTCGCGCTCCCCGCCGGGGTCGCGCCGGGGCTCAAGAATGCCGCCGCGGTCATGCTCACCGCCGAGCTACCCGCCTTCGCCAAGCCCGGACAGCGGCTCGACGTCACCGTCTCGGCGCTCGGCAAGGCGAAGTCGCTGCGCGGCGGCACGCTGCTGATGGCGCCGATGCAGGGGGCCGACGGCGAGGTCTATGCGCTGGCGCAGGGCAGCCTCGCGGTCGGCGGCTTCGGCGTTAAGGGCAAGGACGGGTCGAAACTCGTCGTCAACACGCCGTCGTCGGGGCGCGTCCCCGGCGGGGCGACGGTCGAGCGCGCGGTGGCGAACCCGTTCGGCGGTGGCACCTCGATGCTGCTCGATCTCAACGACGCCGACTTCTCGACCGCGAAGGCGCTCGCCGCCGCGATCGATGCGGCAATCGGCCCGGGCACGGCGACTGCGGTCGACGCGATGACGGTGTCGGTCCGCGCCGGACCGGCGATGGGCGAGCGGATCGACCTCGCCAGCCGGATCGAGAATCTCGACATCGCCGCCGCCGCGCCGCCGGCGCGCGTGGTGATCAACGCCCGCACCGGCACCGTCGTCATCGGCGCGAACGTCCGCGTCCTGCCGACCGCGATCGCGCACGGCAGCCTGACGATCCGCGTCACCGAGGATGCGCAGGTCAGCCAGCCGGGACCGCTGTCCAACGGCACGACGGCCGTCACCCCGCGCAGCGCCGTTGCCGCCGACGCGCCGGCGGCTCGGGTCGCGCTGTTCGCGCCGGGGGCGTCGCTCGCCCAGCTGGTCAAGGCGATCAACGCGCTCGGCGTCGCGCCGGGCGACCTGGTCGCGATCCTCGAGGCGCTCAAGCAGGCGGGTGCGCTTCGGGCCGAGCTGGTGGTGATATGATCGTTGGACCCGTCGGCCACACCGCTACGCCCGGCCCCGCTACCGTCAAGGTCGCACGGCAGTTCGAGGCGCTGTTCGTCGCGCAGATGCTCAAGGCGGCGCGCGCGGCGTCGCTCGGCGACGACCTGACGGGACAGGGCGGGGCGACGTTTACCGATCTCGCCGACCAGCTCCGCGCCGAGGCACTGGCGAAGCAGGCGCCGCTCGGCGTCGCCCGGCTGCTCGCGAAATGACCGACTTGCTCGGCATCGGCGCGTCGGGGATCGCGGCGTACCAGACCGCGCTGTCGGTAGTCGGCGACAATGTCGCCAATGCCGACACGCCGGGGTACGTCCGGCGCACGGTTTTGATGAAAGCCGCCCCGGCCGGTGCGCCAGGGGTTGCCACTGACCGAAGCGTCGGCGTTGGGAACGGCGTCACCGTCGCCGACATCGGGCGGGCGTCGGATGCGCTCAAGGCGGGAGCGGCGCGCGACGCCGACAGCGACCTGTCGCGGATCACGACGCGCGCCGACTGGTTGATCCGACTGCAGTCGGCGCTCGGCAGCGGCGACGCCAGCCTGACCAAGCAACTCGGCGGCTTCTTCGATGCCGCCCAAGATCTCAGCGCCTCGCCGGCGTCGACCGCGGCGTGGACGATCTTCCTCGACCGCGCCGACCAGACCGCGGCAGCGTTTCGTTTGACTGCGAGCGCGCTCGGCGCGACGGCAGGCGACCTGTCAGCCGCGACCGCGACCCAGGTCACGCAGGTCAACCAGTTGACCGCGAGCCTCGCCGCGATCAACGCCGCCGTCACGCGCAGCGGCGGGACCGGGACGGCGGGCGCGGCGCTGCTCGACCAGCGCGACGCCGCGCTCGCGAGCCTCGCGACCTTCGTCCGGATCGGCGTCACCGACACCGGGCGCGGCACGGTCGACGTCCGGCTCGGCGATGGCCCCGGCGCGCCGCTGCTCGTCACCGGCACGACCGCGACGACGATCGGGATCAACCCCGCCGGCGACGCAGTCCTCCACCCGACCCACGACCCGGTCGTCGTCCGCCTCCCCGCGAGTGGCAGCCTCGCCGGCCTCGTCGAGGCGGGACGGCGGGTCGCCGCGACGACGACGGCAATCGACGCGCTGGCGACGCGCTTCGCGACCGCCGCGAACGCCCAGCACATGGCGGGAGTCGACGCGGCGGGGAACGACGGCACCGCGCTATTTGCGACGACGGCGCTCGACGTCGTGCCCGGCAGGGCGAATGGCGGCGCGGCGGCGGTCGACGTCGCGGTCGGCGCCGCCGCGTCGATCGCGCCCACCGGCTATGTCCTCGGCTTCGACGGCAGCGCATGGACCCTCGCGCGCGGTGACGGCAGCGGGGCGGTGACCGGGCCGGGACCGTTCACGCTCGACGGCGTCACTGTCACGCCGTCGGGACACGCGAGCGCGGGCGACAGTTTTGTGGTCGCGCCGCGGGGCGGGGCGGCGGGGATCGCGCTTCGCCCGCTCGACCCATCGCAGGTCGCCGCCGCGAGCCGCTGGCTGACCGATGCCGATGGCGCAAACACCGGCAGCGGAACGCTCGCGGTCGCGGTTGACCCCAGCGCGACCGCGCTGCCCGCCCTCCCCGCCTACCGCATCACCGTGACCGGCGCGGGCACCGCCGACATCGTCGATCCGGCGACGGGCACGGTCATCGGGTCGGCGGCGATCGACGGGTCGCGCGTCGCTGGGGCCGGCTTCGCCTTCACCCTCGGGGGCAGCCCAGCGGTCGGCGACAGCTTCCGCATCGTCCGCAACACCGACGGGACCGGCGACAATGGCAATATCCGCGCGTTCGTCGCGCAGCGCAGCATTGGCGGGACCGGCGGCACGATCGAAGACGGCCTCGACGCGACGGTATCGGGCGTCGCGAGCTCATTGTCCGCGACCAAGGCGCTGGTGACGACCGCGACCGCGGTCCGCGACGATGCCCGGCGGGCGAACGACGCGGTCAGCGGGATCGACATCGATACCGAAGCCGCCGAGCTGACCCGGCTGCAGGCGGCGTACAAGGCGAACGCGCAGGTGATCGCCACCGCGCGCGCGTTGTTCGACAGCCTGCTCCAGGCGGTCGGCTGAGATGCAGGTCAACACCCGCGCCACCCACGACGCCGCGACCGCGCGGTTGACCGACCTGAGCGCTCAAGTCGATGCGCTCCAGGCGTCGATCGCGACCGG
>CAXTPH010000211.1:0-4735 GCA_964245955.1 uncultured Sphingomonadaceae bacterium
GAGATCGGCAAGAACTACCCCGCGACCGCCGCGATCCTCGGCGACCCGAAGGCGACGCTGCCCGACCTGACCGCCGCGCTACTCGCGGCAATGGCCCCGGCGACCGCGCGCCGGGCAGCGGTCGAGGCCGCGCTGGCGGCGAAGCGGGCGGCGCTGGTCGCGCGCGCCGAGGCCGAGGCGGACATCGTGCCGCTGCGTCCGCTGGCGGTGCTGCACGCGATCGGTCAGCTGCTCCCCGACGATGCGATCGTCGTCGAGGAGACGCTGTCGACCGGCATGAACACCGTCCGCCACCTCATGCCGGCGACGCGCCCCGACAGCTGGTTCGGCATGCGGGGAGGGGGCATCGGCGTCGCGCTGCCGCAGGCGATCGGGATCAAGCTCGCGCACCCCGACCGACCGGTCGTCGCGCTGAGTGGCGACGGCAGCGCGATGTACGCGATCCAGGCACTGTGGACCGCGGCGCACTATCGGCTGGGCATCGTCGCGATCATCGTCAACAACCGCTCGTACCGCATCCTCAAGCAGCGGACGCGCGCGCTTGGCGGCCATTCGGCGGCGAGCGACACCTTCGTCGGCATGGACCTGACCGACCCGGCGATCGACTTCGTCGCTTTGAGCGAGGGGCAGGGAGTGCCGGCGATCCGGGTGGCGACGCTGCCCGACCTGCGCGCGGCGGTCGTTCGAGGCTTGGCGGGCCCGGGCCCGCTGCTGATCGAGGTCGAGATCGATTCGGCGGTCTGACGTGCTACCGCGGCGTCAGGCCAGCCCCCACGTCACCGGCAGCGCGACGCCGACCCCGAGCAATGTGCCGCCAAGCAGGTCGCTCGGGTAATGATGCGCGGTCGCCACGCGCGACCATGCCAGCAGCAGCCACAGCGCAAGCGCGACGAGCCACAGCGACGGCCACGCGAACACCACCGGGGTCATCGTCGCCGACAGCGTCATCAGGTGCCCGCTGGGAAAGCTGAACGCGTCGAGCGGGGCCGATGGCGGGACAAGCCCCGGGCGATGCTCGAACGGGCGCGGCCGCCCGGCGACGCGCTTGATCGTCGGATAGACGAGGTGGCTGATCGCCCCGCACAGCGCCGCCACCGCGAGCTCGCGCCACGCCGCGCGTCCGGCGAAGGCGACGAGCGCCACCGCGAGGAGCAGATAGATCGTGCCGTTGCCGAGCCAGCTGACGACGACTGCGGTGCGCTCGAGATGCGCCCGTCGCGCCGCCGCGCAGGTCCGTCCGACCAGCCCGATCTCGTGCGCCGACAGCCGCAGCAGCCCCGCCCGCGTCGACATCACCGCCCGTGCCCAGCCCGTCATGCGCGTGGTGTGCCCGAGATCGCCGACAGGGTCTACGCCCGACCGATCGCGCGCCGCTGGCCCGATGCGGTGATCAGGCCGGCGGGCAGCGATGCCCGCGCTGCTTTGAGTCGGGGATGATCCTGAGACGGCGCTTCGACCAATAGCTGATGTCCATCGACATCCAGACCGGCGATCCATTGCGCGTGTAGATCGCCTGATCGCCGGCCCGGCCGTTGCCGGTGAAGCACTTGCGCCAACCCGACTGCTCGAGCGCCGCCGCCAGCTTGAACACCGCGTCGTTGTCGGTGTCGTGCCACAGCGTCAGCTGGTCGAAGCCGCCGGCGCCGCTGCTGCCGTCGAGGTCGACGGCGGCGACGAACGGGCCGGTGTTCGCGATCATCACCCCGTCGCGGCGGCACCGGATATGGACCGCGTCGAGATTGACGCAGGTGGTGAAGCCCGCGCGTCGCGCGTCGGCCGGTCCGCCGGCGATCGGCAGGCCGTCGAACATCAGCATCGGTGGCGGCGCGCGCACTTGCTCGCACGCCGACAGCAGCGCGAGCGACAGCGCAGCCAGCAGGCGTGCGCCTTGTGCAGCGATCGTGGCCGTCAGATCGCCTCCCCCGTCCACTCCCAGTGCCACGGCTCGAACACATAGTTGACGAAACCGTAGTCGCGGGCGTGGACGAGCAGCCAGCGATAGACCGGCGACGCGACCATCGCCGCGCGGTTGGCATCGGCGGTCGAATCGGGACCGTAGCCGGGGGCCTGGCCGACCCAGACATCGAGCGCGAGACCGGTGCGGTGCGCCGAGCAGGTGGCGCGGACGATGCCGTTGCAATTACCCTCGGCAGTGCAGCGTGCGGCGTCGGCGGCGGGATCGCGGAAAGCCGAAAAAATCGTCAGCGCGCGCGGTTCGGCAGCGACCTGGGGGTCTTTCCTCGCCGCCGTCACCATCGCGCGGAACGCAGCGAGCGCCCCGGCGCGGAGGCGGATCGTCTTGGCGGCATAGCTCTCGCGCGGCGCAGCGGTGGCGAGGGTCGCGGGATCGGGCGGCGGCGGGCACGCGGTCTTGCCGTCGATATGGACGAACGGCCGCGCCGATTGCCACTTCGCCTTCATCGCCGCGAAGGTCAGCGGGTCGAACACGCCGGTCGGCGCAAGCCGGTGCTTCGCCTGCCACCCCGCGAGCTTCGCCGCGAAGCCGGAGCTCGCGACCGGGCACGTCGTGCCGAGCTCGACGCCGATGCGCGGGTAATAGACCCCCCAGCCGGTCTCGGGCCGCCCGAACGGCGCCCATGCCAGCGCACCGAGCGAGGCGACATTCGCCGCGAGCGCGCCCGCCGGAGCCGACAGCGTACAATTCTCAGGCGGAGGCGCGTCGATCACCGGAACCATTACCCTGCCGAAATCTTGAATCGCCGCACAACATAACAGGCGGTCCCCATGTTCCAACGCTGCGCGCTCGCCTTTCTCCTGTCGACCGCGACCGCGACCGCGGCGTCGGCGGTCGAGCCGGTCAAGGCACCTGCGCCCGCCGCACCGGCGGCCGCACCCGTCGCTGCCGCGCCCGCACCCGTCACCGATGAGACCCCGATCGTCATCCCGGCGGCGATCGCCGCGCCCCAGCGCGCCTTGATCCGCCTCCAGGTCCTGCTCGATCGCGCGCATTTCTCGCCCGGCGTGATCGACGGCAAGGACGGCGGCAATCTCAAGCTCGCCGAGGGCGCGTACCGCGACGCCAACAAGCTCGGCGAGGCCGATGTCGCCGCGCTGACCGACAAGCTCGCCGCCGCCGACGCCGAGTCGACGGTCAAGCGCTACACGATCACCGACACCGACGTCGCCGGACCGTTCGTCGAGCATCTGCCGACCGACATGGCCGAACTCGCAAAGCTCGATTCGCCCGCCTTCGCCACCCCGGTCGAGGAACTCGCCGAGCGTTTTCACATGGACGAGGCGCTGTTGAAGGCGCTCAACCCGAGCGCGGACTTCACCAAGGCGGGGACGGTTCTCACCGTCGCCGCGGTCGATGCCGAGAAGCTAGGCGCCGCGGTGACGAAGATCGAGGTCGACAAATCGACCAACGCCGTCCGCGCGTTCGGCGAGGGCGGCAAACTGCTCGCGGTCTATCCGGCGACGGTCGGCAGCACCGAGCGACCGGCGCCGAGCGGCACCTACAAGGTGCGGACCGTCGCGACCAAGGCGACCTATACCTTCGACCCGAAGCGGCTGACCTTTGGCAAGGCGGGCGAGGGCAAGCTGACGGTCAAGGCCGGGCCGAACAACCCGATCGGGACGACGTGGATCGACCTGAGCAAGGACACCTACGGGATCCACGGCTCGCCCGACCCGCGCCTGATCGGCAAGCGCGCGTCGCACGGCTGCGTCCGCCTGACCAACTGGGACGTCGAGCAGCTGGCCAAGGCAGTCAAGGCGGGGGCGACGGTGGTATTTACCGGGACGGAGACGCGCGCCAAGACGTAATTCGCGGGATGATCCGCGGCCCTACTTTCGTCATCCCCGCCTGCGCGGGGATGACGGCGTTGCGGCTATGTCCCCCGCGGTTTCGCCCGCAGCGTCGGCGCGGCGGCCGCGGGGTCTTCGGGCCACGGATGCCGCGGATAGCGTCCGCGGAGATCGCGGCGGACCTCGGCCCAGCTTCCGGCCCAGAAGCGTGGCAGGTCGGTCGTCACCTGGATCGGCCGGCCGGCGGGGGAGGTCAGGCGCAGCGTCAGCGGCCGGCCGCCGACCATCGGGTGTGCCGCCAGCCCGAACAGCGCCTGGACGCGGACCTCGACCGCGGGACCGCCCTCGGCGGCGTAGTCGATCGCGTGGCGGCTGCCGGCGGGGGTCACGAAGTGCGTCGGCGTCGCGGTGTCGAGGCGACGTACGGCGTCCCAGCCGATCAGCCCGGCCAGCGCATCGGCGAGTGCGGCGTCGCCGATCCCGTCGAGCCGCCGTCGTCCCTCGAGAAGTGGCGCCAGCCAGTCGTCGAGCCGGTCGAGCAGCGCGGTGTCGCCAAGATCGGGCATGTCGAGACCGTTCGCGCGGGCGAAGGCGGCGCGGGCGCGGAGGTTGGCGCTCGCCTCGCCCCATGGCAGCAGGCCGAGGCCGTGCGTCCGAACGCCCTCAAGCAACACCGTCGCCGCGACTGCCGGATCGAGGTGCTTGGCGGGGCGGCGGGCGAGGACGATCGCGCCGAGGCTGCGGACGGTCTCGGCGGTGACGCTCCCGCTCGCCGGGTCGAAGGCGAGGACTTCGCGGCTGGCGATGCGGTCGGCGAACAGCTCCTCGACGCTCGCCGCGTCGAGCGCCGCGCCGAGGACGACGCGCGCCCCCGCCGCCGATCCCGACGCGTCGCAGACCGCGATCCACGCCTCGCTGGCGAGCGGTTCGTGCGCGGCGACGGTGACCGCGCGCCCGTTCGCCATCA
>CAXTPH010000212.1:0-4733 GCA_964245955.1 uncultured Sphingomonadaceae bacterium
CCAAGAACATGGTCACGCAATGGGGCATGTCCGACAAGCTCGGGCCGCTCAAGTACGGCGACAACCAGGAGGAAGTCTTCCTTGGCCATTCGGTGACGCGGACGCAGAACGTGTCCGAGGAGACCGCGCGGCTGATCGACTCGGAGGTCAAGTCGATCGTCACCCATGGCTACGAGCGCGCCAAGCAGTTGTTGAGCGATAACATCGACCAGCTTCACGCGCTTGCCGGTGCGCTGATCGAGCTCGAGACGCTGTCGGGCGACGAGATCAAGCGTGTCCTCGCGGGCGAGCGGGTCGACCGTAACGACATCCGCTCGACCACCCCGGTCGCGCTCGGATCGGGGCTGTCGGCGATCCCCAAGACCGGCCGCCGCGGCGGCTTTGGCGAGCCCGCGCCGCAGGTTTGATGGGCCTGCGATCGCGGCGACGGCGGTAGACTCAGATTTTCCCCGGCGACATGACTTGTCGCCGGGGATAGTTTTTTTAGCGCTAACCAACGGATCGTCGCTTAGCATATCTAGCCGACTAGTTGTCGGTCCGACGCCATCCCCTCCCCGTGGCGCCTCAATGTTCTGCACCGGCCGGAAAAGCGGGATGTCCTTTCGAAGGTAGGGCCCACGGTGAGCATCGCTGGCGTCGCTTGATCAGTTTTTAGAATTGTTACGCGAGCCTTGAAGGGCGCAATGTCTGGATTAGGCCGGAGGGGGTATGCGCTTCGACACGACATGCTGACGAGCCGCCTGGCATAGGTCACGCTGGCGCTGAAGCAGTGCTTCAAGGGATATTGCCCGGCGCTCTCGTTCGGCCGACGTACCCGACCCGCCGAGCCGATCGCGCGGGTATGACGACGGCCGGCGGCAGGGACGACAGCCGTGACCCGGCCGGGAGGGGTGCATCAGCCTGGCGGGCTTGCGGGAGCAGCGAGCGGGGGGGCGGATCGATCTATCGCGCGAGGCTACGAGATCTCGCGAGGTTTGGGGCGACCGAACACTTCGGCTTAGGAACACACAAAAAAACGCGCACCGAAGTGCGCGTTTTCTTTGTCAATCGCCCCGGAGGGACGGCGAAGGCGTTAGGCGGAAACGGTCGCCGAACGGGTGCGGCGGCGCGTCTGGATACCGACCATGCCGAAGCCGACGACGAGCAGCGCCCAGGTCGCGGGCTCGGGGACGATGGCGAGGCCGTTGATCAGCGGTGCCGGATCCGACGAGAACTGGCCGCCGACGCTGGCGCGGAACGACTTGAGCGACTTGTTGGCGGCGGTGCCGGCGGCGAGCGACGGCGTGATCGCGGTCAGCGTCAGGCCGCGATCGCGGCTGACCGTGTTGCTAAAGTTCAGGAAGTCCGACGTGAAGACGACCGTCGAGCCGCTGGTCGTTGACGAAGACGTCGCCGCCGACGAGCCTGAGCCGAACAGGGTCGAACTGCTGAAGGTGCCCGACAAGAGGTTGGAACCCGCCGCATAGGTGTGGGTGATGAAATCGGGGCCGCTGACCGTGATTGCCGACGTGGTCAGGAACGAGAAGCTGCCCGAGATGCCGGTCTGAGCGACGCCACCGGCGACGTTCTGCGCCGGCGTATTCTTGGCGACCGACGCCATATAAGTGAACGTCGCGTTGTAATTATTGATGTACTTATTGAGCTGCGGCTGCAGGAAGCTGAACTTGACGACGACCGAACCGGGGGTTGTCGCGTTCGGCGTCGACGTCGTGTAGAGCATGCCATCGACCGCCCGCGTCGCCGAGTTGCCGACATTTACGAGCCGGAAATCCTTGAGCGAGTTGACTGCGCTGAACGTCGCGAAGGTGGTCACCACCGCCGAGGCGGGGGAGAAGGCGACGAGGCCGAGCCCGAAGGCGGCGGCCGACGCGAAATGCTTGAACTTAACCATGACAATCTCCGAAGCAACGTACTTTTCGGAGAGGGCAATGCAATCGTCGTGCCAACAGACAGACGGTGGTCAAATCGTTGATCTAATTGTGCCGTTGCGTATACGTAACGTGTCAGGTGTAAGGAAATCCGACAGTTTGTCGTCGCTTCGCCGACCGTCGAGAAAACCGAAGGCCCACATGGTGCGGGCCTTTGGATCCTAGCAGCGCCATGAAGACTAGGCGGTGACCGAAGACGTCCGCGCGCGGCGGCGGGTCTGGATACCGACGAGGCCGAAGCCGAGGACGAACATCCCCCAGATCTGGGGCTCGGGGACGAGCAGCACCGTCGGGGCCGGGTCGGACGCAAACTGCGTCGACAAGGCACCGTTGAAGCTCCTCAGACTGCTCTTGTCATACTGCTTGCTCACGTGAGTCGCGATGGCATCGATGCCGAACGTCGCATCGGTTTCCGTGATCGGGATCAACGGATTGTGGAAATTGAGGAAGATGCTGTCGTTGAAGCTGACCATCTGGCCCGCTGCCGCTGACGAGGCCTGGATCGAGGCGGTCGAGGCATTAAGAAGCGCGGCGATCGACGAGCCGCTGAAGCTACCCGAAAGGAAGACGTCGCCGACGTGTATCATCGTGCCGCGAACCGAAAAGTCGGTCGCGGACACGAAGCTGAACGTTCCCGTCAGCAGCGGCTGGGTCAGGATCGTGCCGAAGCCCGGGATGACCGTAGAAGCAGCAGCCTGGGTCGACGTCGCACTGAGTTTAAAATAGGCCGCCTTGTTCGTAACGAAGGGGGCCAGCGAATTGTTGAGGAAGCTGAACAACACCGACGTCGAGCCGGCATAGGTCCCGGTGGTGACGGTCGGAACATTTGACAGCGTGCCGACATTGGCCGTCAGCTTGAGCGTCGTCGTCGTCGGGACGGTTGTCTGAACATAGGCTGGAACGGTCTTCGTCGCCTGCGTGAGCGACGTCACCTTGTATGAATAGGCGGGGGTGGTGACGGTTGTATATGCTGACTTAGTCGTTGTGCCGTCCGGATTGGTGGTCACCACTTGGGCATGGCTCGTAGTGGTTGCAGCGACGTTGAACGTCTTGCCGAGCTGCAATGCCGTGTACGATCCGGTGATCGTCGACGTCGCCTTCGGGACGGTGGTCGTAATGGCCGGGACCACCGTCGACACGAACGCGTCGCCGTTGGTGAACTGGACGCTGTTCGACACGAGGTTCGAGCCGGCGAACGAGGTGATGACCGCCGCCGCCGGGGTTGCAATGACCGCGCCCGAGGCGAGGAGCGTTGCCGCAGTAACGAGCCGAAGGTTGATCATGATATGCCCCTATCGAAGGATAAATCCGCTTCGGAGCAACCTTTGCAAGCTGCATGCCAAGCGCCGACGATGTGGCAAGTCCTTGTTTTCAATCCTTGGTCGTTACTGGCCCGTATCGGAATTGTAAAGATTTCCGACAGTTTCAGACTGTAAGATACCGTACAGTTTAGACGTCGAGGTTGGCGACCGACAGCGCATTGTCCTGGATGAAGGCACGGCGGGGCTCGACGACCTCGCCCATCAGCGTTTCGAAGGTCAGGTTGGCCCCTTCGAGATCGTCGGCGGTAACGCGGAGCAGCGCGCGCGCCTGCGGGTCGAGCGTCGTCTCCCACAGCTGTTCGGCGTTCATCTCGCCGAGCCCCTTGTAGCGCTGGACGCCGAGGCCCTTGCGCCCCGCATCGAGCACCGCATCGAGCAGTTCCGACGGGCGGCGGACGACGCGGTCGCCGAGCTTCGCCGGCGCGGCATAAGTCGCCGCCTCCTCGCTGCCGAGCGCGTGCAGCTTGCGCGCCTCGGCCGAGGCGAGCAGCGCCGGATCGACGATATAATGGTCGGTGACCCCGCGCAGCGCGCGGCTGAGGTGATAGCCGCCGTCGACCGCGGGCTCGGCGACCCAGCCTTGCACGTCGTCGGTCAGGTCGAGCCACGCGGCGGTGCGCGTCGCCGCGGCGGCGATCCCGGCGCGGTCGAGATCGGGGGCGAGGCCGCCGGTTAGCGCGAGCGCCTCGATCACGCGCGGGTCGTAGCGCTGCGGGACGTAGGTCATCAGCGTCTTCAACCGCCGCGCATGCTCGGTCAGCGCGCGCAGGTCGTCGCCGCCGCGCCGCTCGCCGCTCGCGGTTTCGAGCAGGAGGCCGGTCAGCCCGCTGTCGACGAGATAGTCGTCGAGCGCCGCATTGTCCTTGAGATAGACCTCCGACCGGCCGCGCGCGACCTTATAGAGCGGCGGCTGAGCAATGTAGAGATAGCCGCCGTGGATCAGCTCGGGCATCTGGCGGTAGAAGAACGTCAGCAGCAGCGTCCGGATATGCGCGCCGTCGACGTCGGCATCGGTCATGATCACGACCTTGTGATAGCGCAGTTTCTCGATCTTGAACTCGTCGCGGCCGATGCCGCAGCCGAGCGCCTGGATCATCGTGCCGATCTCGCGGCTCGACAACATCCGGTCGAAACGCGCGCGCTCGACGTTGAGGATCTTGCCGCGCAAGGGGAGGATCGCCTGGTAGGCGCGGTTGCGCCCCTGCTTCGCCGAGCCGCCGGCCGAGTCCCCCTCGACGAGAAACAGCTCGGACTTGGCCGGATCGCGCTCCTGGCAGTCGGCGAGCTTGCCCGGCAGCGAGGCGATGTCGAGCGCGCCCTTGCGGCGCGTCAAATCGCGTGCCTTCTTCGCGGCTTCGCGCGCGGCGGCGGCGTCGATGATCTTGCCCATGATCGTCCGGGCATGGGCGGGGTTCTCCTCGAGCCATTCGGCGAGCTTGTCGGCGATCAGCGCCTCGAGCGGCTGGCGGACCTCGCTGCTGAC
>CAXTPH010000213.1:0-4728 GCA_964245955.1 uncultured Sphingomonadaceae bacterium
CTCACGGGCGGCCGGCGTCGTCGAGCGGCGGACCGCCATTGTGGCCCGGCGGCACCGCGTTATCGACCGGCGGCCCCTTGGCGCCGATCTTGCTCTCGGTCCCGGCGCGGAGGCGGCGGATGTTGTCGCCGTGCTTGAGCAGTAGCAGCGCCGCCATCGCCCATGCCGCGAGCGTCCATGTCGCGTCGAGCGGCACCGTCGTCCGCGCGACGGTGAACAGCACCGCGCTCGCGACCGCCGCCATCATTCCACCAACCGACGAATAGCGCGTCACGACCGCGCCCGTCAGCCAGACGAGCAGCGCCGCGATCCCGGCGGGCCACCAGCCGGCGAGGCTGACGCCGAGCATCGTCGCCACGCCCTTGCCGCCGCGAAAATTGAGCCAGACCGGAAACAGATGCCCGCCGAACGCGGCGAACCCCGCGATCGCGGCGATATGCTCGTCATGCGTAAAGTGGCGAGTGAGCAGCACCGCCGCCGCGCCCTTGCCGCCGTCGAGCAACAGCGTCGCCGCCGCCAGCCCCTTCCGCCCGGTCCGCAGCACGTTGGTCGCACCGATGTTGCCCGACCCGATGCTCCGCAGATCGCCTGCGCCGAACGCGCGGGTAAGTAACAGGCCGAAGGGGATCGCGCCGAGGACATAGCCGATCAGCGCGCAGATGATCGGTGTCGGCCCCATTCAACCGATGTAACGATCATTGCCCCCGGGTGAAAGCTGCGCTGAGCGCTTGGCGCACGGATGTCGGACCGATAGGGTTGCAGCATGACGGGTTCGATGCGAGCGATCGGCATTGCGGTGATTGGCACCGTGGTATGGACGGCCCCGGCGGCGGCGGCGCCCATGACCGACGCATGCCTCGATCCCTCCGTTCGCACGGCAGGCGACATGTCGACGTGCCGGAAACGCGAGCACGCCGCCGCCGACAGTGATCTGAACCGGGTCTATGGCCAGTTGGTCGCCGCCAATCGCGACGAGAACGGCTATGTCGAGGCATTGCGTAAGGCGCAGCGCGCGTGGCTCAGCTTCCGCGACGCGCAGTGCAATATAGCGACGTGGGACTCGCGGCGCGGCACGGCATATGATGTGTACGTTAGCCTGTGCCTCACGGCGCTGACGCGAGCGCGGACGACACAGCTCCTTGAGTTACGCGAGGGGCCCGTCAGCGCTCGTTGAGCAAGCGGAAGGACCGGCGCAATGGAAGCACTGCCACCGAAATTTGGGCTGCTGACGTGGGCCGTCGAGGGAGTCGAGGATCCCGGTCCGTGGTTTTCCCGGCGTCCGGGCGTCCCTAGCGATGAGTCGGGCGTGACGATAGGGCGCGGCTACGACATGAAGAAGCGGTCCGCAGCGAAGGTGGTCGCTGACCTGACCAAGGCCGGTTACGTCGATCCGCCGGGAATCGCCAAGGACGTGCCGACTCTCAAGACGTTGTCGCTCGGAGCCGGCAAGGCAGGAGCGGTCGCGCGCAAGTACATCAAAGACAACAAGCTTGCCGATTTCGAGATTTCGCAGGAGGTCCAGCGCGATTTGTTCGAACTAGTTTATTCTGATTATGTCGACGACCTGCGCCGCATCTCGCGCAAGGCCGATACGCAGGACGCTTACGGCATCGTGGATTTCGCAACGCTCGATTCGGCCATCCTCGATATGTTCAGCGATTTCATATACAAGGGTGACTATACGACGGCTTCGCGGAAGTCGCTGCAGACCTTCATGACGACCAACGATCTTGCCGGATTGCTTACCTATGTCGGCGACCGCACGCATTTTCCCGCGACCGACCAGAGCCGGTTCGACGCGAGGATCAAGTTTCTGACCGACGCGATCGCCGACCGGACCGCCAAGGGCACGATGCCCAAACCAAACGCCGCAGTTTTTCCGCTGCACATCACGACGCCGGCCAAAGCCAAGTCGCATGGCCATCACACCAAGGGCGGGCATGCGGCGCACCTCAAGCATACCGCACTGGTCGATCACCGGCAGACGAGGTTCGAGCTAGCGTACCTGCGCTACACCTCGCTCGAAACGGCGTAACGCGCGTTTGCAGCATCGCGAGGTGGTGCCTACATCCGCGCCATGCCCGATACGCTGACCATCGCCCTCCACCAGTCGAACGCGAGTGTCGGCGACCTGCGCGGCAATGCCGATTCCATGCTGGCGGCGCGGGCGGGGGTCACCGCGGAGCTGCTCGTCACGCCCGAGCTGTCGCTGATCGGCTATCCGCCCGAGGACCTCGTGCTCAAGCCCGCAGCGGTGACAGCGTGCGCGGCCGAACTCGACCGGCTCGCGGCGGCGACCGGCGACGGCGGGCCGGGCATGCTCGTCGGACTGCCATGGGTGCAGGACGGGCGGCTGTTCAACGCGATGGCGTTGCTCGACGGCGGCAAGGTCGTCGCGGTCACGCGCAAGTACGACCTGCCGAACTACGGCACGTTCGACGAGAAGCGGGTGTTCGCGTCGGCGCCGCTGCCGGGGCCGTGCGCGTTCCGCGGCGTCCGGCTCGGCGTGCCGATCTGCGAGGACATCTGGACGCCCGAGGTGACCGAATGCCTCGCCGAGACGGGTGCCGAGTTGCTGATCGTTCCCAACGGCTCGCCGTTCGAAGTGGGGAAGGACGACCGGCGGCTGTCGCTCAGCGTGTCGCGCGTCGTCGAGACCGGGCTGCCGCTCGCCTATCTCAACCGCGTCGGCGGGCAGGACGAACTGGTGTTCGACGGCGCGAGCTTTGTCCTCAACGCCGATCGCTCGACCGCGTGGCAGCTGCCCGACTGGGACGAGGCGCTGGTGACGACGCAGTGGACGCGGGGGGCGGCCGGCTGGGTCTGCGTGCCGGGAGACCGGGCCGAACTCGACGACGACCTGCCCGGCATCTATCACGCGATGGTCGTGGGCTTACGCGACTATGTGAACCGCAACCGCTTTCCCGGGGTCGTCCTCGGCCTGTCGGGCGGGATCGACAGCGCGCTGTCGGCGGCGGTTGCGGTCGACGCATTGGGGGCCGCCCGCGTGTGGTGCGTGATGCTGCCGTCGCGCTTCACCGGCGGCGAGAGCCTCGAGGATGCCGCCGAGTGCGCGCGGTTGCTCGGCTGCCGGCTCGACACCGTGCCGATTGTGTCGGCGATGACGGCGTTCGACGAAATGCTCGCCCCCCTGTTCGAGGGGCGGTCGAGGGACATTGCCGAGGAGAACATCCAGTCGCGCATCCGCGGGCTCAGCCTGATGGCGCTGTCGAACAAGTTCGGGCCGATGCTGCTGACGACGGGCAACAAGAGCGAGATGTCGACCGGCTACGCGACGATCTACGGCGACATGGCGGGCGGCTATTCGGTGCTGAAGGACGTCTACAAGACGACGGTGTTCAAGCTGTGCGAGTGGCGGAACGCGAACCATCCGCGCCTCGGGCTGGGGCCGAAGGGGTCGGTCATGCCGCAGCGGGTGATCGACAAGCCGCCGACCGCCGAGCTGCGCGACAACCAGCGCGACGACGACAGCCTGCCGCCGTACACGCTGCTCGACCGCATCCTCAAAGGCCTTGTCGAGGACGAGCAGTCGGTCGCCGACCTCGTCGCGACCGGGCTCGACGCGGCGACCGTCGCGCGGATCGAACGTCTGCTCTACGTCGCCGAATACAAGCGTCGCCAGGCGCCCCCAGGGGTGAAGATCGGCCGCCGCAACTTCGGCCGCGACCGGCGCTACCCGATCACGAACGCGTTCCGGACGTCGTGACCGTCACCCGCTTCGCGCCGTCGCCGACGGGCAACCTTCACGCCGGCAATATCCGCACCGCGCTGGTCAACTGGCTTCACGCGCGACAGCAGGGTGGCAAGTTCGTCCTGCGGCTCGACGATACCGACCTCGCGCGGTCGACCGAGGCGTCGGCGCAGGGCATCCGCGATGATCTCGCGTGGCTCGGGCTGACCCCCGATGCCGAGGTGCGGCAGTCCGACAGGTTCGCGCGGTACGAGGCGGCGCTCGAGCAGCTGGCCACATGCGGGCGGGCGTACCGTGCGTACGACACGCCCGAGCAACTCGACCTCAAGCGCCGGGTGCAAGCGTCGCAGGGGTTGCCGCCGGTGTACGACCGGTCCGCGCTGGCGCTGACCGAGGATGACCATGCAGTGTTCGCGGGGAAGGGTATCGCGCCGCACTGGCGCTTCCGGCTCGATACCGATGCGCCGGTTGTGTGGCACGACCTCGTGCGGGGAGAGTGCCACGTCGACCCGGCGTCGCTGTCGGATCCGGTGGTGCGCCGCGCCGACGGGTCGTGGCTGTACATGCTGCCGTCGGTGGTCGACGACATCGATCTCGGCATCACGACGATCGTTCGCGGCGAGGACCACGTCACCAATTCCGGCGTCCAACTGCAGATGTTCGCGGCGCTGGGGAGCCCGCCGCCCGCGCTCGCGCACCTGCCGCTGTTGACCGGGGCCGACGCGGCGCTGTCGAAGCGGTTGGGGTCGGAGGGTGTCGCGGCGTGGCGCGAGGCGGGGATCGAGCCGGCGGCGGTTCGCGACTTCCTTGCCCGCCTCGGCACGAGCGCGGCGGTCGAGCCGGTGGACGACGCGGCACTGATCGCCGGGTTCGACTTCGCCGCATTCGGACGGTCGACGGTGCGCTTCGACCCCGCCGAACTCGCGGCGCTCAACGCGAAGACGCTCCGCGGCTTCGACTTCGACGCGGTCGCCGACCGACTGCCCGAGGGTATGACCGAAGCGGCGTGGGACGCG
>CAXTPH010000214.1:0-4725 GCA_964245955.1 uncultured Sphingomonadaceae bacterium
CTTGGCGGCGAGCCCCCCGGCGTGGGTCCTTATGGCGCGCGCATGCGCGACAAGGTGGCGGCTCCGCTCCTCGGGAGTCTCGGCATCGACTGCGGCGGTATAGGCGTCGATCGAGCATTTGACGTCGATCACCAGCTTACGCTCGCCGGGCAGCGTGACGATGAAGTCTGGGCGCCGGTTATCGTCGCTGCCATCCGAAGTCTGGGCGACGAAATCAACACCCTCGACCAATCCGGCCATTTCGAGGACATTGCGGCACTGTTCCTCGCCCCAGCGCCCCGCAGCTTTGCCCGACGAGCGTAACACGGTTTCGAGCCTTGCCGTCGCCCCGGTGACACGGTCCTGCCCTTTGGCAACCTGATCAAGGAGCAGGTTGAGCGCGCCATAGCCTTCGGCGCGGGCCTTCTCAATCTCGTCGAGCTTGGTCGCATACTGGCCGAGCGTCTCCCGCATTGGCGCAATGAGTTCGGCCATCGCCGTGCGACTGGCGTCGAGTCCCACGCCCGCCGCCTCGCGATGGCGGACCAGCGCCTCCTCGGCGCGTTCGAGGAAGGCCGCCTGCGCGCCGTCGAGCGCCTTGGCCGCGAGCGCGGCGAACGACGTCTGCAGGTCGGCGAGCTGGCGCCCGTGTGCCGCGTCGCGCTCGGCCTGCTGCGCGGTCAGCCCGGCGAGGTCGGCGGCCAGCCGGTTGCGCTCGGCCTCGACGCCGGCGAGTTCGGCGAGCCGCGCCTGTTGCGCCGCGACCTCGACCGCGTGCCCTCCGATCCGCACGCGATAGTCGACAATCTCGGCGCGCGCGGCATCGGCGTCGGCGCGGGCGGTCGTTGCCGCCGCGCGCGCCTCGCCGATGCCGCGGCCCCACAGCGCCCACGCCAGTGCAAGCCCCACCAGCCCGCCGACCAGCGCGGCAATCGCAAATTCCATCTCTAGTCCTTCCCCGCGAACGGAACGTGAATCACGCTAACCGATCCCGGTGAGCAAGGGAATTGCCCGGCACCGCGCTCTTGCCAAGCCCAGCGCGCCACGGCTCAATGGCGGTCGCCGGCGGAGACCGGACTCTTGGGGAGAATCGCCTTGCACACGCACACCATCGTCGCCGAAAATCTCGCCTTCCCCGAAGGTCCGGTGTGGTTCGAGGACGGCTCGGTCGTTGTCGTCGAGATCAAGGCCGGGCGTGTCACCCGGGTTCGCGCCGACGGCACGACGCAGGTCATCGCCACGCCAGGCGGCGGCCCGAACGGTCTCGCGCTGGGGCCCGACGGGGCGCTGTACCTGTGCAACAACGGCGGCTTCACATGGAGCGGCGACGGCGAGGGCATCATGCTGCCCGGCGGCGCGCCCGACGATTACGAATGCGGCCGGATCGAGCGGATCGACCTCGTGACCGGCAAGGTCGAGCGGCTATACGACGCGTGCGACGGCCATAAGCTGTCGGGACCGAACGACATCGTCTTCGACGCCCATGGCGGATTCTGGTTCACCGACCTCGGCAAGCATCGCGCGCATTCGACCGACACCGGCGGGCTGTACTACGCCCACCCCGACGGCAGCAGCATCGTCTGCGCGGTCCACGGCCCGAACATGAACGGCGTAGGCCTGTCGCCCGACGGCGCGACGGTTTACACCGCGTGCACCCAGGCGCGGCTGCTGCTCGCCTTCGACGTCACCGGCCCCGGCACCGTCGCGCCGTCGGCGATCCCGGCGCTGCCCGGGCGGGTCGTGACGAGCTTCCCGGGCTACACCTATCTCGACAGCCTCGCGGTAGAGGCCGACGGCCGGATCGCGGTGGCGACACTGGTCGAGCGCCCCGGCATCTGCTCGGTCGACCCGGCGACCGGCGCGCAGGAGGATTTCGCCTTCCCCGACCTGCTGCCAACCAACATCGTGTTCGGCGGCGACGACATGATGGACGCGTGGATCACGCTGTCGACGACGGGCAAGCTCGCCCGATGCCGCTGGCCGCGCCCCGGCCTGCGCCTCGCGCATTATGGCTGAGGTCGTCACGCGCCGCGTCGCCGCAAACGGCCTCGACTTCGCGGTCGACGCGTGCGGCAGCGGCGATGCGGTCGCCCTGTGCCTCCACGGCTTTCCCGAGTCGCGCTGGTCGTGGCGGTACCAGCTGCCGCTGCTCGCCGACCACGGCTGGCGCGCGGTCGCGCCCGACCTGCGGGGGTATGGCGATACGACCCGTCCCAAGGGCACGGCGCCCTATGCGATCGACCATCTCGTCGAGGATACCGCTACGCTGTTCGACGCGCTCGGCGCGAAACGGCGGCTGCTCGTCGCGCACGACTGGGGCGCGGGGATCGCGTGGGTGTTCGCGATGCGGCGGCGGCTCGCGCTCGATGGGCTCATCATCATGAACCTGCCGCACCCGGCGGTGCTGACCCACGCGCTGAAAACCTCGGCAGTCCAGCGGC
This sequence comes from uncultured Sphingomonadaceae bacterium, assembly GCA_964245955.1. Lineage (GTDB taxonomy): Bacteria > Pseudomonadota > Alphaproteobacteria > Sphingomonadales > Sphingomonadaceae > Polymorphobacter_B. Next base: position 2,421 of record CAXTPH010000214.1, read on the forward strand.
GGCGGTCGTGGTACATGGCGTTCTTCCAGCTGCCGCTGCTGCCCGAACTGTTGCTCGGTGCCAACCGAGCCCGGGCGATCGGGCGCGCGTTCAGCGGGATGGCGGTCGACAAGCGCGCGTTCCCGCCCGCGGTTACCGACTATTATCGCGCCAACGCGATGCGACCCGGCGCGCTGACGGCGATGATCAACTACTATCGCGCCAACACGCGGACGATCGGGCGCGAGCCGGTCGTGCCGATCACCGTGCCGACCCTGATGATCTGGGGCGAGGCCGATACCGCGCTCGGGGTCGAGCTGACCGAGGGGCACGACGCGCTGGTCGACGACTTCATCCTCGTCCGCCTGCCGCGCGTGTCGCACTGGGTCCAGCAGGAGGCCCCCGACAAGGTCAACGCTGCAATCGCCGCCTGGCTGGCGGCGAAGCATCTGGCCTAGCGTCGCACCGCGAAGAAGTCGGTCAGCAGCGCCGCCGCCTCGGTTTCGCCGATCCCGCCATAGACTTCGGGCGCATGATGGCAAGTCGATTGCGCGAACACCCGCGCGCCATGGTCGACCCCGCCGCCCTTCGGGTCGCCCGCACCGTAAACCAGCCGCGCGATCCGCGCGAAGCCGATCGCGGCCGCGCACATCGCGCACGGCTCGAGGGTGACGTAGAGCGTATGCCCCGGCAGGCGCTCGCTCCCGGCGGCGGCGCAGGCGGCACGGATCGCGACGATCTCGGCGTGCGCGGTCGGATCGGACCATTCGCGCGTACGGTTCCCAGCTGCGGCGACGATCCGCCCGCCGGCATCGACGACCACGGCACCGACGGGAACCTCGCCACGCAAAGCCGCCGCCCGTGCGTGCGCAAGGGCGGCGGCCATGGCGGTCGAGGGTGGGAACGGCATGACGCCGCTTATGCTAGGCGCGGTTGCTAAGCACCACCCACAGCGCGTGGACGACCCCCGGTATATAGCCGAGCAGCGTCAGCAGGCAGTTGATCCAGAAATCGCTGCCGATGCCGCGCGCGAGGAACACCCCCAGCGGCGGCAGCAGGACCGCGGCGATGATCGTCAGGATCGGCATTAGTTCTTGGGGGCCTCGTCGGCCTTCTGGACGCTGATCGTCGGCACGTCGATGCCGGTCTTCTTGGTGCCGACCTCGACCGTCGGGGTCTCGACCTCGGTCTTCTTGGTGCCGACGTCGACCTTCGCCGTATCGACGTTAAACTTGGGCAACGAGCCGCCGGCGGTGTCGACCTTGACCGTCGGCAGCGAACCCGCCTGGGTCTGGTCGATGTTGATCAGCTTGAAGGCGAAGGCGGCAACGACCAAGGCGACGACGATCAGCAGAGCAATCAGCCAGCCCATGTTGTTGGTACGCTCGCGAACCACGGTACGCTCGACGACAACGGGATTACCTGCGGCGTCGACGGAGCGCGTTTCGTATTCGGCCATGTCATCAATCCCTATTGCTGCTGTGGCGCATCAACGCGGGACGGTTCCGAAAAGTTGCCGAAACGATTTTCAGCCGCGATGGACCTGCCCGCGGATGCCGGCGACGAGCAGGGCGAACCCGACGATAAGCGTCAGGCACGCCGTTCCGACCCGGCCGTCGAGCGCGTTGGCGACGACATCGCCATGGGCCATGGAGCCCGCCGCCGCGAGCAGCAGGAGCGCGAGAAACGGCCATTGCACGATGCGCCGGCCGCTGCCGCGGTGCCTGACTTGGGCATCCCGAAACCGTAACGCCCGCATCTCGCATCTCCCGTCGCCACCCGGCGCAAGGAAGTACGGCGCGCAAGACAGGAAATTGCGTTTTTAACGCGGCGCTAAGCTCGATTCCGACCGCGATCGGTCAGCCGTTGGCGACCTGACGGCTCGCCCGCTTGCGCGCATTTGGATCGAGGTGGACCTTGCGCAGGCGGATGAAGTTCGGCGTCACCTCGACGAGCTCGGTGTCGTCGATGTAGGCGATCGCCTGTTCGAGCGTCAGCCGCTTCGGCGGGCTGAGCACGATCGCGTCGTCCTTGCCGCTCGCGCGGAAGTTGGTCAGCGCCTTCGACTTCAACGGATTGACCTCGAGATCGTCGTCTCGCGCGTTCTCGCCGATGACCATGCCCTGATATACCGCCTCGCCCGGCTCGATCATCAGCACGCCGCGCGGCTGAAGATAGCCGAGCGCGTAGCCGACTGCCTCGCCGGTCTCGGTCGAGATCAGCACGCCGTTGCCGCGCCCCGAGATCGGGCCCTTATACGGGCCATAGCTATCGAACAGCCGGTTCATGATGCCGGTGCCGCGCGTGTCCGACAGGAATTCGCCGT
>CAXTPH010000215.1:0-4681 GCA_964245955.1 uncultured Sphingomonadaceae bacterium
GTGACCGGGCCGGCTCACCGCATCACCCGCTTCCCCGACCTGCGCGGCCGCGCGATCATCGCAGCGGCGCCGTCGAAGCCCAAGATCCTGCCGATGGTCCAGAACGCGCTCCAGGGCGAGTGGGACGGGCCGGGCATGGCGAAGCTGCTCGCCTCACCCGCGGCGCGCAAGGCGCTGCTCGACAATCTTGAGGCAGGCTTCGTCGGCGACCGTGTCGACGGCATCTTCTTCGACTTCGAAAACCTGCCGGCGTCGGCGCAGCGCGACTATCTCGCCTTCCTCAAGGAAGCCCGCATCCGCTGCACCCGCCACGGCTGGCGGCTGGCGATCGCGGTTCCGGTCGGCAATCCCGAGTGGAACCTCAAGGCGTATGCCGCCCTCGTCGATCGCATGTTCCTGATGGCCTATGACGAGCACGAGCCCGGCGGTGACGCGGGCCCGATCGCGTCGCAGCCGTGGTTTGTCGAGACGATGCGCCACGACCTGCGCGGCCTGGCGCCCGACAAGGTCGTCATCGCGCTCGGCAGCTACGGCTACGACTGGACCAAGCCCGGCAATGCCGACGCGGTCTCGGTCGAGCAGGCGCTGCTGATCGCGCACGAATCGAGCGTCATGCCGCACTTCGACGCGGCCAGCGGCAACGTCACCTACCAATACGACGGCAATGGCGACATCCACACCGTCTGGATGCTCGACGCCGCGAGCGTCCACAACCAGCTGATGGCGGCGCGCTCGCTCGGAGTGAACGCCTTCGCGCTTTGGCGCCTCGGCACCGAGGACCCGTCGGTCTGGCGGATTTTCGGGCGCGGCCACCCCGGCCCGGTCTCGCCGGCGGCGATCGAGGCGATGCCGGCCGGGATCAACGTCGATATCGAGGGTGCGGGCGAGGTCCTCCACGTCGGCGCGACGCCGGTCGCGGGGCAGCGCGAGGTCACCGTCGATCGCCGCGGCTTGATCGTCGACACGCGCTTCATCCGGCTGCCGACGCCGTACGCGATCGAGCGCGCGGGCTACCGTCCGGGGCTCGTCGCGCTGACGTTCGACGACGGCCCCGACCCGAACTGGACGCCCAAGATCCTCGACGTGCTCAAGGCGAAGCACGTGCCCGCGACGTTCTTCGTTATCGGCGAGAACGCGCTGCCCGAACGCGGCCTGCTCCGGCGCGAGCTTGCCGAGGGGCACGAGGTCGGCAACCACACCTACACCCACCCCAATCTCGGCACCGCGAGCGATCGGACGACGCGGCTCGAAGTCAACGCCAACCAGCGGCTGTTCCAGGCATTCACCGGGCGGTCGATGCGGCTGTTCCGCGCCCCCTATTTCGGCGACGCCGAGCCGACGACCGCCGACGAAATCGATCCCGTCACCGTCGCGCAGAAGCTCGGCTATCTGACGGTCGGACTTCACGTCGATCCGGGCGACTGGCGGCGACCGGGCGTCGCCGCGATCGTCCAGTCGACGCTCGACGGGGTCGAGGATTCGACCGTCGAGCGCAGCGGCAACGTCGTTCTGCTCCACGACGCCGGCGGCGACCGCGCGCAGACCGTCGCCGCGCTGCCGGTCCTGATCGATATCCTGCGGTCGCGCGGCTATCGCTTCGTGCCGGTGTCAGAACTGATCGGCCTGTCGTCGGCGCAGGTCATGCCGTCGCTCAACGCCAACGACCTCGCCGCGTCGCAGACCGACCTCGCACTGTTCGACATCCTCGGCTTCAGCATCCTCGCGCTCAAATGGCTGTTCGGTATCGCGATCACCCTCGGCATCGGCCGCGCGCTGACGCTGTCGGCGCTGGCGCTGGTCCAGGCCCGGCGCGAGGCGGGTATCGTCCGCCCGCCGATCGACTCCGGCCGCTTCGTCTCGGTCCTGATCCCGGCGTTCAACGAGGCGCGGGTGATCGAGGCATCGGTGCGCCGCGTGCTCGCCAGCCGCGATGTCCGGCTCGAGGTCATCGTTCTCGACGACGGCTCGAAGGACGCGACCAGCGCGATCGTCACCGCCGCCTTCGCCGACGACCCGCGCGTCCGGCTGCTGACATTGGTCAACGGTGGCAAGGCGCGCGCGCTGAACCACGGCCTGACCGTTGCCACCGGTGACATCGTTGTCGCGCTCGACGCCGACACCCAGTTCGAGCCCGACACGATCGCGCGGCTCGCGCGCTGGTTCGTCGACCTCGCAATCGGCGCGGTCGCGGGCAACGCCAAGGTCGGCAACCGCGTCAACCTCGTCACCCGCTGGCAGGCGCTCGAATATATCACGGCGCAGAACCTCGAACGCCGCGCGCTCCATCGGCTCGATGCGATGACGGTCGTGCCCGGCGCGGTCGGGGCGTGGCGCGCGAGCACGATCCGCGCGGTCGGCGGCTATCCGGCCGACACGCTCGCCGAGGACCAGGACCTGACGATCGCGATCCAGCGCGCGGGCTGGAAGGTGATGTACGACCAGGACGCGGTCGCGTGGACCGAGGCGCCGGAGAGTTTCGCTGCGCTCGCCCGGCAGCGGTATCGCTGGGCGTTCGGCACGCTCCAGTGCCTGTGGAAGCACCGCGGCATCTTCGCCACCGGCAAGCCGCGGGGCCTTGCGCGGATCGGCCTGCCGCAGGCGATTGTCTTCCAGGTGATCTTCGCCGCGATCTCGCCGGTGATCGACCTCGCGCTGCTCGCGAGCATCGTCGCCACCTACCTCTCGGTCCTCGCCCACGGCTGGGCGGCGACGCAGACAGATCTCGTCCGCATGGGGCTGTTCTGGCTGGCGTTCGGCGCGATCGACCTGCTCGCCGGGGTCGTCGCCTTCGGCCTCGAGGCGAACGAGCGGTGGCGGCTGCTGTGGCTGATGCTGCCGCAGCGCTTCGGCTACCGCCAGATCATGTACTATGTCGTCATCCGCGCGCTGACGGCGGCGCTACGCGGCCCGAGCGTCGGCTGGGGCAAGCTGGAACGATCGGGCCGCGTCGACGAACGGATCAAGCCGGCGGAGTGAGCGGCGACAGAGGATCGTAGCCTCCAATCCGGCCCATATCGCTTTTTCGTTCGTTACACAGGCGAACGGGTGAGGTTTGCGACGCATGGCAGACGGACGTGGCATTACTGGCGGCGAAGCCGCTATCCTCGGGCAGGTCTACGGCACCCGTATTCCGTATGCCCAAGTCAGGGTTTTTCCGCATCGTTGGAGCTGGCCGTTTCCTACCGACCGCTCGATGGCCCCGAACGGAAACATCTATTTCCCGGGCAAGGAGTATGTGCCAGACTTTTCAGCAGGCGGTGTCGATCTCGCGCACCGATCGACGTTTGTCCACGAGGCGGCCCACCTGTACCAGTGGTACGTTCTTCACCGAATAGTCTGGCTGCGCGGTGCCTTTGATCGCGAATACGAGTATGCGATCGAGCGTGGAAAAGCTTGGACAGCTTACGGCGTTGAGCAAATGGCGATGATTGCCGAGGATTATTATCGTCTGAAGAATGGCGGGCAGCCTCTCAACAAGATCAAATATCCGCTCGCGGCTTACGCCGAACTGATGCCAGCCCGATGAAACGCAACGGTCGCAATCTCGCTCTCGCCGCTGTCGTAGGAGCCATTTTCGTCGGCGGTGCCGCATTTACTGCGACCCGCTTTCACGGAGGCGACGACGCCGCAAAGGTCGCCGAGCTTGGTCACGCGCTGGCTGGTCCCGGAAGCAACGACTATGTCGCCGCGATTGCGGACGTCCGCCGCCGCGAGGCGCGGTCCGGGGACGGCGATGTAGAGGTCGCGGGGCTGATGCTCCAGTCGCTCGCCGACCCGCACCCGGCGACGCGGCCCGTGGCAACCGTCGAATCGAGCCTGTGGCTAATGGAGCGCGCAGCCGCCGCCGACCCGGACCGCAACGCCGCGGTCATCGAAGCAACGATGCGCTACGGCGTCGCCGATCCGGGCGGCAGGTCGCTGTTCGGGCCCCGGCCGGCGGTGGCCAACTGCTGGAGCCGGGTGCGCGCCAAGGCCGAACCGGCAACGGCGTGCATCGCCCTTCGGCGCGACGGCGGCTAGCCTACTCGAACGTCAGGTCGCCGCCGGGGGCTTCGGTGAAATAGGCGTCGAGTTCGGCCTCGCGGATCGCACCGAGCGTTGCCGGCTCCCATTTCGGCGACTTGTCCTTGTCGATCAGCACCGCGCGGACACCCTCGTAGAAATCGTGGCCGCCCTGGATATAGCTGACGACGCGATATTCGGTGCGCAGCGCACCCTCGATATCGCTCCCGGCGCCCTCGCGCAGCGCGCGCAGCGTCAGTGCGAGCGAGGTCGGCGACATCGCCGCGATGGTCGCATGGGTCGACTGTGCCCAGTCGTCACCGGTGGCGAGGCTCGCCTGGATCGCCTCGATGCTGTCGTGGGCGAAATGGAAATCGATCGCGTCGCGCAGCGTCGCCAACGGCGGGTCGCTGGGGTCGCCGTGGAGTGTCGCCAGCACCGCTTCGACATCCTCTTCGCCGTCGCTGAGAAGATCGTGCAGCAGCGGCAGGCGCTCGACCGGCACGAAGTGCGTCGCGATCCCGGCATAAAGGCAGTCGGCCGCCTTGAGCCGCGCGCCGGTCAGCGCGAGCCACGTGCCGAGCTCGCCGGGCAGGCGGGGCAGGGCGTGGGTGCCACCGACATCGGGGATCAGCCCGATCGCGGTCTCGGGCATCGCGAACAGCGTCCGCTCGGTCAC
>CAXTPH010000216.1:0-4681 GCA_964245955.1 uncultured Sphingomonadaceae bacterium
CGCCTCGACGCCCGCCGCCTGCGACTGGGTCAGCAGGTCGGCCCCGATCGAGACGACGAGGTCGTGGCCGTCGGTCAGCGCGCGCACCGCCGGGGTCATCCGCGCGACCGACCCGGCGTAGAGCGGGTGGTTCGACGGGAAGGCGGCGGTGTTCGCCATGCCCTCGAGATAGACCGGCGCGCCGATCGCCTCGGCCAGGGCGGCGAGTTCGGCATAGGCGCCCGACCGCGGCACCGCGTCGCCGGCAAAGATAACCGGGCTCGTCGCCGCCGCGATCAGGTCGGCCGCCGCCGCGATGGCCTCCAGGTCACCGCGCAGCCGGGGCCCGATCCGGGTCGGCGCCATCGCGTCGATCGCGTCGACCGTCGCGGTCAGCACATCGCCGGGGATCGAGACGAACACCGGGCCGGTCGGTGCGGTCAGCGCGACCTTGGCGGCGCGGTGGACGGTACGCGGCAGGTCGTCGATCCGCGTCACCTCGGTCGACCATTTGACCAGTGGGCGGGCGAGCGTCGCGAGGTCGGCCCACAGCAGCGGCTCGGTCAGCGCGATCGTCGTGTCCTGCTGCCCGGCGGTGACGAGGATCGGCGCCCCCGCCTTCGCTGCGTTATAAAGCATGCCCATGGCATTGCCGAGACCGGGGGCGGCGTGGAGGTTGGCGACCGCGAGCCGGCCGGTCGCCTGGGCATAGCCGTCGGCCATGCCGAGGACGACGACCTCGTTCAGCCCGAGGATGTAGCGGATGCCGGTTTCAGCGGCGAAGGCGTCGATCAGCGGCAGCTCGGTCGTGCCGGGATTGCCGAAGACGAACTCGACCCCGTTGGCGCGGAGCAGGTCGAGGAACAGGGCGGAGCCGGAAATCATCGCGCGGCTCTAGCCGGGGAGCGGGTTCCGTACCAGCCAGTCGAACGGCAGCCCGAGCCGGACGCACGCCTGCGCCGATGGCGACGCGGCGACTGCAAGCCGGTCGAACCCGCGCGCCGCGGCGCGCAGGAGCGCTGCCTCCCCCAGACGCAGCCCGCCATGCCTGTGCAGCGCCAGCCGTTCGCGGTCGCCCGGCGGAAGCAGATCGACCGCGGCCCGAATGATGGCATGCTGGACCGGTCGCAGCGCCGCCGGCAGGATCGGCGCGGTGCGCAGGATCGCGACCAGCTCGTCGAGCACCGGTGACGCCTCGAGCCGCGGGCGCATCGTCGCGAACAGCGCATCGATGCCGGCCTCCGACCCCGGGGCGTCGATCACGCCGTAGAGCCGCGACCCGGCATCGCCCTCTGCATAATAACGGTCGCGATCGCTTGCACCGACCGGACGGACATAGGCCCGATACGCCGCAAGGAAGGCGAACGCGGCGGTGCCGTGGACCCAGCGCAGCAGGTCCTGATCGTCGGCGCGATACGCCTCCCCCGCCGGGGTCGTACCGGCGACCCGGCCGTGCATCGCCCGAACCCGCGCCGCGAGCGCCTCGAACCGGCTGCGCGCGCCATAGACCGTCACCATCGCCGCCGCCCCGGTCCGGTGCAGGCGGCGGACCGGATCGGCGCGGAAGCTCGAATGCGACCAGACGCCGCTCCGCACGCGCGGCTCGCCGAGCTCGAGCAGCACCGCCGCGATCCCGCCGATCGTCATCGTCAGCGGATTGCGGAATACCTGCCACGACACCGATTCCGGCGTGATGACGGCGGCTTCCCCGGGCGGTGTGGCGAAGTCGACGAGCGGATCGGCGACCGACATCGCGCGGGTCAGGCCAGCGGCGCGGGCCTCGACCAGCCGCGCTAGCGGGGAAGGCAAATTCAACGCTTGAACCTCTGCTGCAGCGCACTATCTTGGTCGGGCCGGCGGTATTCCCCCCCTTTTACCGCCGCGCTCCCTGAACTCTGGCCACGCCCCCGGGCGTGGCCCTTTTTTTATTCGGCGGCACAGGCGAAGGGTTCGAGCCCCATCGCCCCGACCGTCGGCAGCAAACCCGCGACGAGGCCCGAAAGTGCCGCCGCGATCCGGTCGAACCCCGCGTGCCGAACCAGCCGCGCCGGGTCCATGTAGAGCGCGCGGTCGATCTCGATCTGAATGGTGTGAATGCCCTCGACCGGACGGCCATGCCGCGCGGTCGTATAGCCCCCGGCATATGGCGCATTCCGCGCGACGCGAAACCCGGCGTGGCGGAAATACTGCTCGACTGCCCCAACCAGAGTCGCGGCGGCAGCCGCGCCGAACAGGTCGCCGAGGACGATCTGTGGTGCACCCCCCGCGACCGGCGGCGGCGTCGGCATCGAGTGGCAATCGAACAGGACGGCAAAGCCGTGGTCGGCGCGGGCGGCATCGATCAGCCCCGCGAGCGCGGCGTGGTACGGCCGGTGGACCTGGTCGATCCGGGCCGCGACGTCAGCGCTGCGGACGCGACCGGGGTAGATGTCGAGTCCGTGCGCGGCGATGCGGGGAACGACGCCGAGCCCGGCGGCGACGCGATCGCTCGACTGCGCCGGGTGAGCGTCGAGCGGATCGACGAACATCGCCGGGTCGAGCTCGGCCTCGTCCCGGTTGAGGTCGAGCCACGCCCGGCCGTAGCGCGCGGCAATCAGCGGCGCGCCCGCCGCGGCCGCATCGACGACCAGCTCGGCGACGAAGGCATCCTCGGCGCGGCGCAGTTGGGCGAGCGTGAGGCGGGTCTGAGCGAGGAACTCTGTTGGGTACTCGCGGCCACCGTGCGGCGACGCCAGCACGATCGGGCTCGATCCGCTGGGCGCGGGCGAGAGGGTAAAGCCGGGCGACAACTCGGTCATCATGTTCCTTTATGGAGCGGTGGCGCCGCCCGCCAGAGGGATTCGCTTGGCCGCGCGGCTTCGGACTTGCGCCGCGAACGCGCCTCGCCTAACAACGCTCGGCGTGGGCGCGTAGCTCAGTGGTAGAGCACTGTGTTGACATCGCAGGGGTCGCTGGTTCGATACCAGCCGTGCCCACCATTTAATTTCCGAGCGTCATGATCGCGGGCATCGGGGAGCTTTATCGCGCTCCCCGGTGTCCATAGCGGCACGACTGCACTTTCGCTTTGTGACCAGCGAAGATCATGGTGTCGATTTCGCGTCACAGGCGTTATCGTCCGATGGTGTCGGCGGAGGGCGAAAAGCGATGATCGAGATCGAACCGCCGCCGCGCGCGCAGGTCCCCCCTGCCGAGGTGCCCGGGCTCGGCGCGTTGCTGGCGCTCGCGGTCGGTGTCGTGTCGGTGGCTGCGCTTTATCTCGCGCGCGACGTGCTCGTGCCGATCATGCTCGCGATCCTGTTATCGTTCATCCTGTCGCCGATCGTCGAGCTGCTCCAGCGGCTGCGCCTGCCCCGGCTGCCGTCGGTCGTTCTCGCGGTGCTGATCGCGCTCGGACTTGCCGGCATGCTCGCCGCGGTGATTGGGACGCAGGTGGCGACCCTCGCCGCCGACGCGCCGCGCTATGCGGTCACGATCCAGCACAAGGCGCGCGAGGTCCGGTCGTCGACGATCGGTCAGCTGCCGGCAATGATCGGGGCGCTCGGACGGCAGTTCGACCGCGCCAGCGGCGGTCTCGCCCAGCCGGTTCGGGTCGTCACCGGGCCGCGCGCACTGCGGACCGCGCCGCCGCCGCTGCCGGTCGAGATCCGCACCCCGCCGCTGTCGCCGATCGAACTGATGCGCGCGGTGCTCGCGCCGGTGATCGGTCCGCTCGAGACGACCGGCATCGTCGTCATCGTCGCCATCTTCATCCTGCTCCAGCGCGAGGATTTGCGCGACCGGCTGATCCGCATCTTCGGTGCGACCGATCTCCACCGGACGACGACGGCGATGGACGACGCGGCGTCGCGGCTCAGCCGGTATTTTCTAACCCAGGTCGCGATCAACGCCGTGTTCGGCTTCGTCATCGGTTGGGGGTTGTATTTCATCGGCGTGCCGTCGCCCGCATTGTGGGGCGTGCTTGCCGGCCTGCTGCGGTTCCTGCCGTATATCGGCCCGGCGCTCGCGGCGATCCCGCCACTGATCCTCGCCGCCGCCGTCGGCCCCGACTGGGCGATGTCGGTCTGGGTCGTCGCGCTGTTCCTCGTCGTCGAGCCGATCATGGGCTATGCGGTCGAGCCGCTGGTCTATGGTCACTCGACCGGACTGTCGCCGGTCGCGGTGATCGTCTCGGCGATCTTTTGGACGTGGTTGTGGGGTCCGATCGGCTTGATCCTGTCGACTCCTCTGACGCTCTGCCTCGTCGTCCTCGGGCGGCACGTCAAACGGCTCGAATTCCTCGACGTCATGCTCGGCGACCGTCCGGCGCTGACGCCGATCGAAAGCTTTTATCAGCGGATGCTTGCCGGCGACGCCGACGAGGCGCTCGATCAGGCCGAGGCCCTGCTCCGCGATCGCTCGCTGTCGAGCTATTATGACGAGGTCGTGGTCAAGGGGCTCCAGCTCGCCGCCGCGGACTGCCTCCGCGGCGTGCTCGACGACGCGCGGCTCGACCGGGTTCGCCGTGCCGCCCGCGCGCTTATCGCCGATCTGGCGGGGCATAACGACCGCGAGCCGGCGCCGACGCGCGCGACCGCGGCAAATGTCAGGACCCTCGCCGAAAAAGCACTTCCCGCTGCTGCGCCGCCGCGCGCCACCGCTGCAGCGCTCGCGCCGGCGTGGCATGCCGAGGGAGCCATTCTCTGCATTTCGGGCAAGGGGCCGC
>CAXTPH010000217.1:0-4660 GCA_964245955.1 uncultured Sphingomonadaceae bacterium
CCGTTGAACGACATGCCCCCCTCCCACAGCCGGCCTATCGCGAGCGGGTCGGCGGCGAACTTGGCGAAGTCGTAGAACAGGACATAGCCGATCCGCCCGCCGAGGATGATGCCGATCGTCGCCCAGGTGATCAGCGCGTCGGCCTGCGGCCGCGTCATCGGCGGTCCCCACGAATCGAGCATCCGCCCAAGCAGCCACCAGCCGCCGAGGATGCCGCCAATATAGGCGAGGCTATACCAGCGCAGCGCGAAGCCATGGAATTCGAACAGGGTCGGCGACAGGCCGAGGCTCGACCAGTCGAGCGCGATCCGGGCATGGTCGAGCAACGTATTTTCCCTTGTGTCGCGACGTCGGCGCACCATAGTCGGGCAACGCGATAAGACAATTGGGTGAGGCCTGGCCGATGACCGACGCGATCGAGACGTTCCGCGCGGAGACCCGCGACTGGCTCGAGGCGAACTGTCCGCCCGAGATGCGGCTGCCGATCACGAGCGACGCCGACGTCTGCTGGGGCGGGCGCCACGCCGAGCTCAGCGCGCCGCAACGGCTGTGGCTCGACCGGATGGGCGCGAAGGGCTGGACCGTGCCCGACTGGCCGGTCGCCTATGGCGGCGGCGGCCTGAGCAAGGACGAAGCGAAGGTGCTGGCGAGCGAGCTGCGCCGGATCCGCGCGCGGTCGCCGCTGTCGTCGTTCGGCATCTGGATGCTCGGGCCGGCGCTGCTCAAATACGGCTCGGAGGAGCAGAAGCTCGAGCACCTGCCGAAGATCGCGCGCGGCGAGATCCGCTGGTGCCAGGGCTATTCGGAGCCGGGGGCGGGGTCCGACCTTGCCGCGCTGCGCACCAGCGCCGAGGACAAGGGCGACCATTATCTCGTCAACGGCCAGAAGGTGTGGACGAGCTACGCCGACAAGGCCGACTGGATCTTCTGCCTCGTCCGCACCGATCCGGCCGCACCGAAGCATCTCGGCATCAGCTTCCTGCTGTTCGACATGGCGTCGCCGGGCGTGACGACGTCGCCGATCAAGCTGATCTCGGGCTATTCGCCGTTCTGCCAGACCTTCTTCGACGACGTCGAGGTGCCCAAGGGCAATCTGATGGGCGAGGCCGGCAAGGGCTGGGACATCGCCAAATATCTGCTGACCCACGAGCGCGAGATGATCGGCGACCTCGACGACGGCCGCCGCTCGCTCAGCCAGATCGCGGTCAAGGCCCTGGGCGAAGCCGGCACTGCACCGCTCAGGACCGACATCGTCCGTCACGAGATCAACGCGCTCGCCTTCGGGCTGACGATGGAGCGGGTCAAGGACGAGGCCAAGGCGGGGCAGGGCGTCGGTGCGCTATCGTCGATGCTCAAATATTACGGGACCGAGCTGAACAAGCAGCGGCAGGAGCTACTGATGTCGGTCGCGGGCACGGACGGGCTCGTCTGGGAGGGGCCGGCCAAGGGCGAGGGCGACCTGTCGCGCCACTGGCTGCGGAGCCGCGCCAACTCGATCGAGGGCGGCACCAGCGAGGTCCAGCTCAACATCATCGCCAAGCGCGTGCTGCAGCTGCCGGGGGCATAGGCGCCCGCACGCGACGACAATCACTGGGGAGTGACGACTTGGCTTTGGTACTGAACGACGACCAGACGATGATCCGCGATTCGGCGGACGGCTTCTTCGCGGGCGAGGCGCCGGTTGGCGAACTGCGGCGACTGCGCGATGCGCGCGACGCAACCGGGTTCGACCGCGGGCTGTGGGCCAAGATGGCCGAGATGGGCTTCGCCGGCGTGCTGGTGCCCGAAGCGCACGGCGGTTCGGGGTTCGGCTATGTCGCGGCGGGGTTGTTGCACGAGGCGGTCGGACGCAACCTGTCACTATCGCCGCTGTTGTCGACCGCGATCCTCGGCGCGACCGCGCTACTGCGCGGCGGAAGCCCTGAGCAGCAGGCGCAGTATCTGCCGCAGATCGCGAGCGGCGAACGGCTGTTCGCGCTCGCCGCCGACGAAGCGCCGCGCCATGATCCGAGCCATGTCGCCACCCGCGCCGAGGTGTCGGGCAACGGCTTCAAGCTCAACGGCAGCAAGCCGTTCGTCCTCGACGGCCATGTCGCCGATACGCTGATCGTCGCGGCGCGGACCGGAGACGACGGCACCGACGGGATCACACTGTTTCTCGTCGATGCGAAGGCCGCCGGGGTCGCAGTCGAGCGCCGGTCGATGGTCGACAGCCGCAACGCCGCTGCGGTCACGCTAACCGACGTCCAGGTCGACGGCGCCGATGTGCTGGGCAGCGTCGGCGGCGGCTGGGCGATTCTCGACCGCGTTCTCGACGCCGGGCGCGCGTGCCTTGCCGCCGAGATGCTTGGGGTGTCGGCCGAGAGCTTCACCCGCACCGTCGACTATCTCAGGCAGCGCGAACAGTTCGGCGTCAAGATCGGCAGCTTCCAAGCGCTGCAGCACCGCGCCGCGCATCTGTTCTGCGAGGTCGAGCTGGCGCGTTCGGCGACGCTCCGCGCGCTGACCGCGCTCGATGCCGACGAAGAGCGCGTGCCGCTGTTCGCCAGCCTCGCCAAGGCGAAGACCGGCGAGGTCGCCAAGCTCGCGACCAACGAGGCGGTGCAGATGCACGGTGGCATTGGCATGACCGACGACTTCGACATCGGCTTCTTCATGAAGCGCGCGCGCGCGGCGCAAGAGACCTTCGGCGACATCGCCTTCCACGGCGACCGCCTCGCGACGCTGATGGGGTATTGAGCTGGCGGTCCGTCGCGCCGGCCCCGGCGACGCCGAGACAATCGTCGCGATGCGCTGCGCGCTGTGGCCCGGCAGTGCCGCCGAGCATCGCGCCGAACTGGCGACGCTCGCCGCCAGCTCCAAGCATGCCGCCTTTATTGCGCACGCCGATGGCGCGGCGGCCGGGTTCGCCGAGGCGACGCTACGTGACTTCGTCGACGGCATCGATGCCGGGGCGCGCGCGGTTTATCTCGACGCGGTCTGGGTCGATGCGCCATCGCGGCGGCAAGGGGTCGCGACCGCGCTGCTCGACGCGGTGATCGCGTGGGGCATGGCGAATGGTGCCGGCGCGATCGGCTCGGACGCCGACATCGACAACCCCGCGGGCGCGGCGTGGCATCGAGCGAGGGGCTTCGACGAAGTCGGCCGGACGACCAACTTTGCGAAGCGGTTGTAAACGACGCGCGCCGTGCCATGAAGGGCGGACGACGGCGCGAACGCCGCAGACCTTGGGAGACCCGTGAATGCCATCCGCTCTCGACCAGGCGATCGACGCGGTCGTCGCCCAGATCACCGCGCCGGGCGGCCAGCTCGCGGTCGGCCAGGCGACGGTGCGCGGGGCCGAGTATCCGGTCTTCGCCAACGCGCCCGACAACATGCGCGACTATCTCGCCTTTTTCTTCGCCGCCAACGCGACCAAGGAATTCCTCGTCTACCGCGACGAGCGCTTCACCTTCGCCGAGATTTATGCGCAGGCGCAGAAGGTCGCTGCGGTGCTGCAGGCGCGCGGCATCGCCAAGGGCGACCGCGTCGCGGTGGCGATGCGCAACTATCCTGAATGGGTGACGAGCTTCTGCGGCATCCACATCCTCGGCGCGGTCGCGGTGCCGATGAACGCGTGGTGGAAGGGCGAGGAACTCGCCTATGGCATCGCCCACAGCGGCACCCGGCTGGTCATCGCCGACGAGGAGCGCGCACGGCGGCTCGCGGCGCTGCCGGGCTTCGCCGTGCCGGTGCTGACGGTGCGGACCTCGGCCGAGGTCGCGGCCGGGCTCGGCCTCCAGCGGCTCGACGACGCGCTCGCCACCGCCGCCGCCGCGCCGTGGTACCTGCCGCCGGTCTCGCCCGAGGACGACGCGACGATCATGTACACCAGCGGCTCGACCGGCATGCCGAAGGGCGCGGTATCGACCCAGCGCGCGATCGTATCGGGGTCGCTCAACTATCTCGTCACCGGCCTGGCGCTGCTCCATCTGACCGCGGCGGCGGGCGGGGCGTCGCCCGAACAGCAGGTGATGCTGCTCAACGTGCCGCTGTTCCACATCACTGGGTCGGTGCCGGTGCTGCTCGTGTCGATCGCCATCGGCCGCAAGATGATCATCATGCACAAATGGGACGCGGGCGAGGCGCTGCGGACGATCGCCGAGGAGAAGGCGACGTACTTCGTCGGGGTGCCGACGATGAGCCTCGAACTGATGAACCACCCCGACCACGGCAAGTACGACCTGTCGAGCCTCGTCGACATCGCCAGCGGCGGCGCGCCGCGCCCGCCCGAGCACGTCGACCGACTCGGCCACACCTTCCCGGGAAGGCACCCGGTCCAGGGCTATGGCCTGACCGAGACCAACGGCGTCGGCGCCGGCATCTACCGCGACAACTACCTTGCCAAGCCCGCATCGACCGGGCGCGCCGCCGCCCCGCTCGTCGAGATCGGCATCTACGACGACGATATGGTCGCGCAACCCATCGGCACCGTCGGCGAGGTTTGCATCAAGTCGGTCGCCAACGTCCGCGGGTACTGGCGCAACGCCGAGGCGACCGCGGCGGCGTTCATGCCGCACGGCTGGTTCCGCACCGGCGACCTCGGCCGCCTCGACGCCGACGGCTATCTGTTCATCGTCGACCGCAAGAAGGACATCATCATCCGCGGCGGCGAGAACAT
>CAXTPH010000218.1:0-4658 GCA_964245955.1 uncultured Sphingomonadaceae bacterium
GGGGCGCCTTCCAGTTAAACTACAACTCCCGTATTTGAAGGATCGGCAGCCGGCGCACGGCGGCCACGCCTCCGCGGCCATCGTGCCGGGGGCACGATCCGTCGGGTTCGCCCGCTGCAGGCCGGGATACTTCGCAGAGGCGGCGAGTTACGATATTTGCCGAGCGCCGCCGACGAGGATGTCCGCCATGCCGATTACCATCAATGACATCGCTGTCGCATTGCCCGACGATAACCGGATTTCGCTGCTCGACCTGCTGCGCGACCGACTGCATCTGACCGGCACCAAGAAGGGATGCAACCAAGGTGCCTGTGGAGCCTGTACGGTGCTGGTCGACGGCGAGCGCATCGTGTCGTGCCTAGCGCTCGCGGTTCAGTATGAGGGGCGGTCGGTGACCACCATCGAGGGTCTGAGCGAGGACGGCGCGCTGCACCCGCTCCAGCAGGCGTTCATCGACCATGACGGCTTCCAGTGCGGCTACTGCACACCAGGGCAGATCTGCTCGGCCGTCGGCATGGCGGCGGAACTCCGTCGCGGTCTGCCCAGCCACGTTACCGGCGATCTGATCGGCGATCCTGCGTTCAGCCGCGAGGAGTTGCAGGAGCGGATGAGCGGCAATCTGTGCCGCTGTGGTGCCCATAACGGCATCATCGACGCGATCAGCGAGACCTATGCGCGCGAAACCGTTGGGGCCGTGGCATGACCCCGTTCAACTTCGCCCGGGCGAAGTCCGCCCCCGATGCCGTCCGCCTCGCAGGATCCGTCGGTGCGCGCTACCTCGGCGGCGGCACCAACCTGGTCGACCTGATGCGCGAGACGATCGAGCGGCCCGCCGCACTCGTCGACGTCACCGACCTGTCTGCCAGCATCACCGAACACGACGGCGGCCTGCTGATCGGCGCGGCGACGCGCAATACGGCCGTCGCCGAGCACCGCATCGTCCGCGAGCATTATCCGGTGCTGGCGCGCGCCATCCTCGCGGGCGCCTCGGCGCAAATCCGCAACATGGCCACCGTCGGCGGCAACCTGCTCCAGCGCACCCGCTGCACCTATTTCTACGACGAGGACGGCTCGCGCTGTAACAAGCGCGAGCCGGGCCAGGGCTGCGACGCTGTCGACGGCTTCAACCGCATCCACGCAATCATCGGTGCGTCGTCCGCCTGCGTCGCGACCCACCCGTCCGACATGTGCGTCGCGCTTGCCGCGCTCGACGCTGTCGTTCATCTCCACGGACCAGCGGGCGAGCGAACGGTGCCGCTCGTCGATTTTCACCGCCTGCCCGGGGATCGGCCAGACATCGAGACGGTGCTCGAACCCGGCGAGCTTATCACGGCCGTCGCCCTGCCCGCCCTGCCGTTCTCAGGCCGCTCGACCTACCGCAAGGTTCGTGATCGCGCTTCCTATGCGTTCGCGCTCGTCTCGGTCGCGGCAGCACTCGACCTCGACGGCGACACCGTCCGCGACGTCCGGCTCGCGCTCGGCGGCGTCGCGCATAAGCCGTGGCGAGCCGCCAAGGCGGAAGAATTGCTGCGCGGCGGTCCGGCGACCGAGGCCGCGTTCCGCGCCGCCATCGCTGCCGAACTCGCCGACGCCGTGCCGCTCCGCGATAACGGCTTCAAGATCGAACTCGCCAGCCGCGCCGTGATCGCCGTGCTGGCCGAGCTTAAGGGAGACGTGGCGTGAGCATCGTCGGTGACGCGAAGGCCAAAGCGCAGGGCGCGGTCCAATCGGTGATGAAGAAGGCGATCGAAATCGCGCCCGACACCTGGCTCCCAGGCGGCCGCCCCGACCCGCTTATCCGCCGCCAGCATGGCCATATCGGGCAGCCGGTATCGCGGCTGGACGGGCGGGTGAAGGTCAAGGGCAGTGCCCGCTTCGCTGCGGAAGTGCAGATGGAGGGCCTGACCTATGCTGCCCTCGCCTATAGCACGATTGCGAAAGGCCGAATAAGCGCACTCGACACGGCTGCAGCGGAAACCGCGCCCGGCGTTGTCCTCGTCGTCACGCACCACAACATGCCCCGCCTGCAGACGCCGCCGTTGTTCATGACCGCGCCCAAGGCAGGCTCGGGCGACGACGTGCCGGTGATGCAGGACGACCGTATCTATTGGAACGGCCAGCCGATCGCAGTGGTACTTGCCGAAACCCAGGAGCAGGCCGAGTACGCCGCCTCGCTGATCCACGCGACCTATGCCGAGGAGCCGGCGGTCACGTCGATGGACGAGGGCAAGGCCAACGGCAGCGAGCCCGGCACCTTTCAGGGCGAGCCGCTGAAGATCGACATTGGCGATGCCGAAGGCGCGCTGGCGGCGGCCCCGTTCAAGGTCGATGTCGCCTATACGACGCCGCGCCATACCCACAACGCCATCGAGCCGCACGCCGCGACGCTGGTGTGGAATGGTGACGATCTGATCGTGCACGATTGCTCGCAGGGCGTCGCGGTGGTCGCCTGGTCGATGGCGCAGATCTTTGGCCTCGATGAAAGCCAGGTGCACGTCACGTCGCCGTATGTCGGCGGCGGTTTCGGCTCGAAGACGCTGTGGCAGTACCAGACGCTCGGGGCCGCGGCGGCGAAACTGTCGGGTCGCCCAGTGCGCATCGCGCTGTCGCGCGAGGGCGTCTATCGTACCGTCGGCGGCCGTACCTTGACCGAGCAGCGCGTCGCGTTGGGCGCGCAGTCGGACGGCGCGCTGGATGCGATCATCCACACCGGCACGGTGGCGATGACCGCGCACAACGCCCTGCCCGAGCCGTTCATCGTCGCGACGCGCAGCGGCTATGCGGCGAAGAGCTTCAAGCTCGACGTCGAATTCGTGACGCTCAACATGCTGGCCAATACCTTCATGCGCGCTCCCGGCGAGGCGGTCGGCACGTTCGCACTGGAGAGCGCCCTCGACGAGCTGGCCGAAAAGCTCGGCATGGATCCAATCGAGCTGCGCGTCCGCAACGAGCCCGCGAACGACCCGACTACCGGCACGCCGTTCTCGTCGCGCAATATCATCGAGGCCTACCGCACCGGTGCCGAGCGGTTCGGCTGGGACCAGCGGCAGCGTCCGGGACAGCGCCGCGAAGGCGAATGGCTGGTCGGCATGGGCTGCGCCACCGGCACCTACCCGTACTACCGGATGCCCGGCGGTGCGGCGCGCATCACGCTTCGCCGCGACGGCCAGGCCAAGGTCTCGATCGCGGCACACGAGATGGGCATGGGCACGGCGACGGTCAGCACGCAGGTCGCCGCCGACCGGCTCGGCCTCCCGCTGGACCATGTCGAGTTCGCCTATGGCGACTCGTCGCTTCCGGGGCAGGTACTCGCCGGCGGTTCGCAGCAGACGGCGTCGATTGGTGCCTCGGTGATCGCGGCGCACGACGAGCTCGTCAAACAGCTGCTCAAGCTAGCGGGTAACGACTCGCCGCTCGCCGGGCTCAAGCCGGACGAGGTCGAGGCGCGCGATGCCGGCCTATGCCGCCGCGATGCACCCGAGCAGTTTGAAAGCTACGCCTCGATCCTCGGCCGGGCGCAGCGCGACGACGTCACCGTCGAAGCCGAAGCGCCGCCGCCGCTGGAAACGCAGCATTGGTCGATGCACAGCTATTCAGCGATCTTCTGCGAAGTTCGCGTCAACACCGTAACCGGCGAGACGCGGGTCAGCCGCGTGCTCGGCTCGTTCGATTGCGGCACGATCCTCAACCCCAAGACGGCGACCAGCCAGTTCCGCGGCGGCATCATTATGGGGCTCGGCCTTGCGCTCATGGAAGAGACCCAGTTCGACGAACGCAACGGGCGCATCATGAATCCCAGCCTCGCCGAATATCACGTGCCGGTGCATGCCGATGTCCCCGAGATCGACGTCATCTGGACCGGCATCCCCGATCAGCATACGCCGATGGGGGCGCACGGCATCGGCGAGATCGGCATCACCGGTACCGCCGCGGCAGTTGCCAACGCCATCTTCAACGCTACCGGCAAACGCATCCGCGACCTGCCGATAACGCTCGATAAGTTGATGTAGCGCTTGCCGGTCTGGAGGGGCCTTCATCACCATACCGGCAAGCACCCCGCACACGGGTGGATCAGTCCAACGTTAGACCCGTGACCGCGACAAGTGGGTCGCCCGTTTCGCCGTCGGCCAGGATGTACGCCGCGACCGAGGTGAAGCCCGATCGCTCGAGATATGTCGCGACGAGGCTCGCCCGGCCGGCCTCGTCGAGCGCCGACCAGATGCGAACCGCCTTCATCGGAAAGCACCGGTTCGAATAGCTGATCACGACACGGCCGCCGGGACGCAGCATCCGCCGGACCTCAGCGAACACCTCGAGCGGGCGCGTCAAATACTGGACCCCGACGCAGCACAGGACAGCGTCGATCGCACCATCGCGAAGCGGCAGAACCGGGTCGCGATTGAGATTCTGGATGAACCAGCGGTCGAGCCGCGGATTGGCCTTAAGCTCGGTCGCGTTCATGCCGTGACCGATGACCTCGCGGGTCGGCAAGTCCGCCGGCAGATGGCTGACCCAGCTCGACATCAGGTCGAGCACGACGGCGTCGGGGGCAATGGTCTCGGCATAATAACGTGTCAGCGCCGCGGTCGCACGCGCGTCGATGTGCGTGACTAGCCGCGGTGGCGCATAGAAGTCGAGATCGTCGCCGTCGTCGTGCC
>CAXTPH010000219.1:0-4654 GCA_964245955.1 uncultured Sphingomonadaceae bacterium
GCCCTAGCGTAAATCGGCCGGTCCGCCGGTCAGGATGAAGCGGCGGTCGCAATAGCCGCAGTCAGCAAAGCCGCTTGCGCCCATCTGCAGGTAGACGCGCGGGTGACCGTTCGGGCCGCCTTCCTCGTCGCCATCGCACGCGACGCGGGTCGAGGTCGAGTAGACCACCTCGGGCGGGGGGATCGTTTCCATGGTCTCGCGTCTAGCAAGTCGCCGGTCGTGGCGAAAGGCCACGCCCCGTCCGGTCACGCGATTGTCATGCCCCTGTCATTCCGATGCTGCACCTGCACACTCAGCAGAGGGGAATGTTGTTCATGAAGATTATCTTGCTCGCGACCATCGGCCTGGTCGCCGCACCATCATTCGCTGCGACCGTGCCCGCGGCGCCGGTGGACACCATCCCGGCGGCCACCGCCGACGCCGCCGACATCGGCAGCGATATCGTCGTCACTGCCGAAAAGCGGTTGGAGCGGATTTCAAACGTGCCGATCACGATCACGGCCTATTCGGGCAGCAAGCTGCGCGAGATCGGCGTCACCCAGTTCGA
Source organism: uncultured Sphingomonadaceae bacterium (assembly GCA_964245955.1). Classification (GTDB taxonomy): domain Bacteria; phylum Pseudomonadota; class Alphaproteobacteria; order Sphingomonadales; family Sphingomonadaceae; genus Polymorphobacter_B. The sequence continues at coordinate 548 of CAXTPH010000219.1, forward strand.
CCAGTTGTCAGCGTATGTCCCGGGGTTGAACGTTCAGGAGCAGAGCCCGAACAACCCCGGCTTCGTCATCCGCGGCATTACGTCCGACTCGGGCTCGTCGCAGGGCTCGCCGGCGGTGACGATCTATTTGAACGGCGTCGACGTCAGCCGCAGCCGCGGCTCGTATTTCGACCTGTACGACCTCGAGCGGGTCGAGGTGGTCAAGGGGCCGCAGGCGACCCTGTTCGGCACCGCCGCCGCGATCGGCGCGGTCAGCGTCATCACCAACAAGCCGACGAGCGAATTCGGCGGCGAGCTGCGCGCGGCGTATGGCAACTACAACCAGTATAAGGTTGACGGCTTCATCAACACCGGCGGCGACATCCTCAGCGCCCGCCTCGCCTTCGCGGTCAAACTGCGCGACGGCATTGTCCCGAACATCGCTGGCAGCCCGAACTCGCAGACGCCGAACGGGCCGAGGAAGGACGCACTCAACGGCCAGGGCCAGTATGGCGCGCGCGCCTCGGTCCGTTACCAGAAGGGCGACCTCACCGTCGACGCGGTCGCGACCTATGATGGGCAGCGTGCGCCAGGCACCGCGTTCAAGTCGGGCACCTACGCGCCGACCGGCGGCACGACGTCGCCGTTCAGCTTCGCCGAGGTCGCCGGATCGCCGGTCAGCGCGGCGGTGCTCGGCTACGACCAGCCGCATCTGACGCGCAACGTCTACGACGGCAACATCACCGCGAAATATACGCCCGATGGCCCGCTCAGCTTCACCCAGATCGTCGGCTACCGGAAGTTCGATTCGAACGAGGTGTTCGACGCCGACGGCAGCCAGGCATGGTATCTCGAATTCGCCGAGGACGAGCGCGGCGAGCAGATCAGCAGCGAGAGCCGGGTCAACTACGACACCGAAAAGCTGCGCGGCTTTGCCGGCTTCACCTTCTTCCACGAAACGGTGTCGCAGCGGGTGCCGTTCTCGACCGAGGAGGGCACCTACCTCCAGTGCGCGGCGAATTTGATCAAGGGGCTCGGCTGCGTCAGCCCGACCGGCGTCGTCACCGCGAGCCAGGCGACCAAGATTCTGACCAGCGGTGCGGCGACGGTCATTCCGTACACCTCGGTGTTCCAGAACTTCGGCAAGAGCGACACCTATTCGGCATTCGCCGATGGCACCTACCTCCCGACGCCGCGGCTCGAACTGACGGCCGGCGCGCGGCTGCTGATCGAGCGACGTGAGAGCGGGTTCCAGGCGACGGTGCCGAATTCGGTCATCACCAAGGCCCCGCTGATTCCTGGGCAGGTCGACACCAAGGGCCAGCGTTTCTATGCCGAGGGCGATTACGAGGCGTTCCTGCCGCGCGCCAACATCCTGTTCAGGGCGACCGACTGGGCGAACCTCTACTTCACCTATTCGCGCGGCCGGCGCTCGCCGGTGGTCAACCTCGACGCCGGTCCGGGCGGTGTGCCGCGGGTCAACAACATTGACCAGGAGAAGGTCACCAACCTCGAAGGCGGCATCAAGGTCGCTTATGGCCGGATCAACGGCAGCCTCGGCTACTTCCACGAGAAATATAAGAATTTCCAGGTTTCGGTCGTACAACCGAACGGATCATCGCTGACCCAGTCGGCTGGCTCGGCGACCAACCAGGGGGTCGAAGCCGAGGCGGCGACGAGCTTCGGCAAGCTCCTCAGCATCTTCGCCAACGCGGCGTACATCGACGCCAAGATCGACAACAACCCGCTCTACCCGACGTTCGCCGGCAACCGCTTCCGCCTGCAGTCGAAGTTCCAGGCCGCGGCGGGGGGCACGCTGACGGTGCCGCTGACCGACCGGGTCGAACTGTTCGCCACCCCGACGGTGACGCACCGCAGCAGCCTGTTCTTCGAAATCCCGAACAAGCCGAATATCTTTCAGGGGCCGGTGACGCTGGTCAACCTGCGCGCCGGCATCCAGAGCCCGGGCGCGAAATGGCAGCTGCTCGGCTACGCAACCAACCTGCTGAATCGCAACTACATCATCGATGCCGGCAACACCGGCGGCGCGTTCGGGGTTCCGACCTTCATCCGCGCGCAGCCGCGGCTGTTCGGCGTCGAGGGCGTGTTCCGCTTCTAACGATGTCGCAGCGGGGAGCGGCAGGGTTGCCGCTCCCCGCCCCCGCGCCTATTCCGGCTCGCATGACCGGCTCCGCCATTTCGATCGTCGACCTTGAAAAGACCTATGCCGGCGGCAAGCGCGCGCTCGACAGGGTCAGTCTCGAAATCCCGCGCGGCAGCATCTTCGGGTTGCTCGGGCCGAACGGCGCGGGCAAGTCGACGATGATCAACATCCTCGCCGGGCTCGTCCGCAAGTCCGGCGGCAGCGCGAACATCTGGGGGTTCGACATCGACGAACACCCGCGCAACGCCAAGGCGTCGATCGGCATCGTGCCGCAGGAAATCCTGTTCGACGCCTTCTTTACCCCGTTCGAGACGCTCGAGCTCCAGGCCGGGTTGTACGGCGTGCCCAAGGCGAAGCGTCGGACGATGGAGCTGCTCCGCGCGGTCCGGCTCGACGACAAGGCGCACGCCTATTCGCGCACCCTGTCGGGGGGCATGAAGCGGCGGCTGCTCGTCGCGAAGGCGCTGGTCCACACGCCGCCGGTCCTCGTCCTCGACGAGCCGACCGCAGGCGTCGACATCGAGCTCCGCGCGCAGCTGTGGGAGTATGTCCGCGAACTCAACGCTGGCGGCACGACGGTGGTCCTGACGACGCACTACCTCGAAGAGGCCGAGGCGCTGTGCGACCGCATCGCGATCGTCAACGGCGGCAAGATCGTTGCCAACGACCTCACCTCGACACTGATGGCGACGGCGCAGGACAAGATCCTGATCGTCACGGTCGACGCCGACCTCGGCGACCTGCCGCCGGGCCTCGGCGAGCGGGCGGTGGCGAAGAATGCGCGGACGCTGCAGGTCACCTACGACAAGCGCGAGGCGCAGGCCGGCGACATCCTCCACCGCCTGACCGCGGCGGGCATCGGCATCGTCGACGTCTCGACCAAGGAAGCCGACCTCGAGGACGTGTTCCTCAAACTGACGCGGCAGGCGGCCTAGCACGTGGCCAAGGGTGAATATGATGTCGTCGTCGTCGGGTCGGGCGCGGCCGGGCTGACCACCGCGCTCGGGCTGGCCGACCGGTTCCGCGTCGTCGTGCTGTCGAAGGGCGACGTGTCGAGCGGATCGACCGCCTGGGCGCAGGGCGGGATCGCCGCCGTGCTTGAACCCGGCGATACGATCGAGAGCCACGTCGAGGACACGATGATCGCCGGCGGCGGCTTGAACGACCGGGCGACGGTGACCTATGTCGCCGAGCACGCCGCGGTCGCGATCGACCGCCTCGCCGACATCGGCGTGCCGTTCAACGTCGGCGAAGGCGCGCCGGGATCGAACGAGGCCGGACGCTTTCACCTCACCCGCGAGGGCGGTCACAGTCACCGCCGCATCGCCCACGTCGACGACGCGACCGGCTGGGCGGTCCAGGACGCGCTGGCGAAGGCCGCCGCCGCGCATCCGAACATCACGCTCGCGACCGGCCGCGCCGTCGTCGACCTGATCACCGAGCGCCACGTCGAGACGCTACGCTTCGTCAACCGCCACTGCTACGGCGTCTACGCGTTCAACACCGCGACGAAGACGGTAGAGCGCTTTACCGCGCGCGCGGTCGTGCTCGCGACCGGCGGAGCGAGCCGGGTCTATCAATATTCGACCAACCCCGACGGGTCGACCGGCGACGGCATCGCGATGGCGTGGCGCGCCGGGTGCCGGGTGTCGAACATGGAATTCAACCAGTTCCACCCGACTTGCCTGTACCATGCCAAGGTCAAGAACTTCCTGATCACCGAGGCGGTGCGCGGCGAGGGCGGCCGGCTGCTGCTGCCGAACGGCGAGCGCTTCATGGAGCGCTATGACCCGCGGCTCGAGCTCGCCCCGCGCGACGTCGTGGCGCGCGCGATCGACTCCGAGATCAAGCGGCTCGGCCTGAGCCACGTCCGACTCGATATGACGCACCTCGATCCTGCGTTCATCATCCACCATTTCCCGATGATCCACGCCCGGCTGCTCGAGCTCGGCATCGACTGCACG
>CAXTPH010000220.1:0-4563 GCA_964245955.1 uncultured Sphingomonadaceae bacterium
CTCAAGAACCTCGAGGAACCGCCGCCGAACACGTTATTCCTCGCGGTCAGCCATTCGCCGAGCCGCCTGCTGCCGACGATCCGCTCGCGCTGCCGGGTGCTGCGCTTCCAGCCGCTCGGCGATCCCGAGGTCGAGGCGGTGGTTGCGCGGCTCCTTCCCGGCCTGCCCGAAGGCGAACGCGCGGCGCTCGTCGCGGCGGCCGAGGGTAGTCCCGGGCGGGCGATGCAGCTTGCCAGCGCCAACATCGCCGGGCTGATCGCCGACCTCGATGCGCTCGCAGCGGCCCCCGCGGCGATGGCGGCGGGGAGGGCGCTCGCGCTCGCGCGCAGCCTGAGCAGCAAGGCGGCGACGCCGCGCTACGACGCCTTCCTCGGCCTCGTCCCGGCGTATATCGCCCAGGCCGCGCGTAGCCGGACCGGCGCGCGTCTTGCCCAGGCGCTGGCGCTGTGGGAAAGGGCAAGTGGCCTCGCGGCGTCGGCGCTCGGGCTGAGCCTCGACCCGCAGAGCGTCGCCTTCGAACTCGCCGAACTCGTCGCTGGACTTGCCACGCCGTCGCGCAATTCGTTGGAAGCCCATGAAATCGCCTGAATCCTATTATGTCACAACGGCGATCGCGTATCCCAACGGCAAGCCGCACATCGGCCATGCCTATGAGGCGATCGCGACCGACGCGATCGCCCGGTTCCATCGCCTTGCCGGGCGCGACGTCACCTTCCTCACCGGGACCGACGAGCACGGGCTCAAGATCGCGCAGGCCGCGCGCGCGGCCGGCGTCGCCCCCAAGTCCTATGTCGACGACATGGTCGCGGCATTCCAGACGATGTCGCGCGTGTTCGGCATCAGCCACGACCGCTTCATCCGCACCACCGACCCCGACCACGCCGCCGCGAGCCAGGCGCTGTGGCGGGCGATGCGCGACGCCGGCGACCTCTATCTCGACCGCTACGAGGGCTGGTACTCGGTCCGCGACGAGGCCTATTACGACGAGAGCGAGCTGATCGACGCGATCGGGGCCGACGGCAGCCCGACGCGCCTCTCGCCGCAGGGCACCGCGGTCGAATGGACGATCGAGGAAAGCTGGTTCTTCAGGCTGTCGGCGTATCAAGACAAGTTGCTCGACTGGTATGACAGTCACGCCGACTTCATCCAGCCCGCGAGCCGTTTCAACGAGATGCGGAGTTTCGTTGCCGGGGGGCTACGCGACCTTTCGATCTCGCGGACCAGCTTCGACTGGGGCGTGCCGGTCCCCGACGCGCCCGGCCACGTGATGTACGTCTGGGTCGATGCGCTGACCAATTACCTGACCGGGGCGGGGTATCCGGGCGCGGGGTACGACCGCGTCTGGCCCGCCGATCTCCACGTCATCGGCAAGGACGTCGTCCGCTTCCATGCGGTGTACTGGCCGGCGTTTCTGATGTCGGCGGGCATCGCGTTGCCGACCACCGTGTTCGGCCACGGCTTCATCCTCGACCGCGGCGAGAAGATGTCGAAATCGCTCGGCAACGTCGTCGATCCGCTCGAACTCGCCGACACGCTCGGGGTCGACCGGCTGCGCTGGTTCCTGCTCCGCGACGTCGCGTTCGGCGACGACGGCAGCTACAGCCACGCGGCGATCGTCGAGCGGACCAATGCCGATCTCGCCAACGGCATCGGCAACCTCGCCCAGCGCAGCCTGTCGATGATCGCAAAGAATTGCGACGGAAAGCTGCCGGCTCAAGGCGTTACCGGTGAGACTGAGGACGCGCTCTTCGCCGTGCTGAACGATCAGGCTGCCGTGTTCATGGCGGAGATGCGCGCACTCAGGCTGCATCGCGCCCTTGAGGCGGTGATGGTGATGGTCACCGCGGCGAACGTCTACTTCGCCGACGCCGCGCCATGGGCGCTCAAGGCGACCGACCCGACGCGCATGGCGTCGGTCCTCGCGACGGTCGCCGATGCGACGCGGCGGATCGCGATCCTCGTCCAGCCGGTCATCCCCGAAGCAGCGGCACGGCTGCTCGACCAGCTTGGGGTCGCAGCCGACGCGCGGAGCTTTGCCGACCTCGACGCGCGGGTCGCGGTAGGCACGCCGCTGCCGGCACCCGCCGGCGTGTTTCCGCGCTGGGTCGAGGCCGCCTGATGCTCGTCGATTCGCACTGCCACCTCAATTACAAAGGCTTGCGCGAGGATCAGGCCGGCGTGATCGAGCGCGCCCGCGCCGCCGGGGTCGGCACGATGCTCGGGATTTCGACGCGGGCAGGGGAGTGGGACGAGGTCGTCGCGCTCGCCGATGCACATCCCGACATCTGGGCGACGATCGGCGTCCACCCGCACGAGGCCGACAGCCATCCCGACACCGACGCCGCCCGGCTGATCGACGCCGCGCGGCACCCGAAGGTGATCGGGATCGGCGAGACCGGCCTCGACTATTTCTACGACCACAGCGACCGCGACCGCCAGCGGGCGAGCTTCCGCGCGCACATCGCCGCGTCGCGCGCGACCGGCCTGCCGCTGATCGTTCACACCCGCGATGCCGAAGACGACACCGCCGCGATCCTGCGCGAGGAGATGGCGGCCGGCGTTTTTCTTGGCGTCATCCATTGCTTCACCGCAAGCGCCGCCTTTGCGACCCAAGCACTTGCGCTCGGTTTCTATATCTCGCTGTCAGGGATTTTGACCTTCAAGAACGCCCGCGATCTTCAAGCCGTCGCCGCGACGCTGCCCGCCGAGCGGATCCTCGTCGAAACCGACGCGCCGTTCCTCGCGCCGGTGCCGATGCGCGGCAAGGTCTGCGAGCCAGCTTACGTCGCGAGCACGGCCGCGTTCCTCGCCGATCTTCGCGGCATCGACGTCGACACGATCGCTGCCCAGACAACCGACAACTTCTTCCGCCTGTTCGCCAAGGCGACGCGCCCGTGAAGGTGACGATCCTCGGCTCGGGGACGTCGAGCGGCGTGCCGCGGATCGGCAACGACTGGGGGGATTGCGACCCGGCCGAGCCGAAAAACCGCCGCCACCGCGTGTCGCTTCTGGTCGAACACGACGGCACGACGATCGTCATCGACACCGGACCAGATTTTCGTGAGCAGATGCTCGATGCCGGCGTCGAACGACTGGACGCGGTTCTTTACACGCACGACCACGCCGACCACACGCATGGCATCGACGACTTGCGTCAGTTTTTCCACCTGATGCGCGCCCCGGTCCAGTGTTATGCGAGCGCGGCGACGTGGGATATCCTCGTGCCGCGCTTCGGCTATGTTTTTGCTGGCACCGCATTCTATCCTGCGAGCGCAAGTGCCAACCCGCTGCCGCCGGTGCTGACGATCGGCGGGCTGACGATCACCGGCTTCACCCAGAACCACGGCAGCATCGACAGCATCGGCTATCGCATCGAGGCCGGCGACGCGGTGATCGCCTATTCGACCGATATCAAATCGCTGCCGCCCGAGTCCGAACGCTATGTCGAGGCGCTCGATCTGTGGATCGTTGACGCGCTTCGTGCCAAGCCGCATCCAACCCACAGTCATCTCGAGCAGACGCTCGGCTGGATCGATCGGCTGAAGCCGACGCGCGCCATCCTCACGCACATGGACAATACGATGGATTATGCGGCGCTGCGGCGGGTGCTGCCGCAATCCGTCGAACCCGGGTACGACGGGCAAACCATCATCCTGTAGCGGATCCAATTTAACATAATACATATTATCGGATAATCAGCTTAGTGTCCGGTGGAGGAAGTTCGTCATGGCCGCGAGTGCGTCCGCCTTCCCCCGGAACGGCTTCGAAAGCGCGAGCAGGATGCCGATGTGGCCGACGCCGGCATATTCGTGCTCCTCGACGTGCCCGCCTTTCAACCGCAACGCCGCTGCCAGCGCCCGGCTATTGCGCGGCCGGACGACATCGTCGGCGTCACCGGTCAGCAGCAGCGCCGGCGGGGCATCGGCCCGGGCGAAGTTGATCGGTTGCGTCGCCTTCAGATCGGCCGCCTGACCGAACGCCGCAATCGCCGACGCTTGATCGAGCGGCAGGAAGTCATACGGTCCGGCTAGGCCGACGACGGCCCGGATCGCCCCCGGTGCACCCGCCGCGGCAATGTAGCGGGCGTCGAGCGCGAGCATCATCGCGATATGCGCGCCCGCCGAATGACCCGCGATGGCGATCCGCTTGGGATCGCCGCCGTAGGCTGCAACGTGATCGACCGTCCAACGCACCGCCGCCGCGCCGTCCTCGATGAATGCCGGAAATCGCACCTGCGGCACGAGGCGATAGTCGGGCACGATGACGACGAACCCCCGCGCCGCGATGGCGCGCGCGGCGAAGGCGTAGCCGCCGCGAAATCCCGAATTCCAGCCGCCGCCGTAAAAGAAGATGACCACCGGCAACGGGCCGGCGGCCGCAGCGGGCGCGTAAACGTCGAGCTTTTGCCGGGCATCGCTGCCGTAGGCGGTGCCGTCGACGCGCTTGACCACGCCGCTATCCCCCGGCGTCAGCGCATTCAGCCGATTGAGCGTTTCGAGGTTGCTGCACGCGGCGAGCGATACGGTTGCCCCGACGCCAGCGGTGACGAGGAGGGTCCGGCGG
>CAXTPH010000221.1:0-4480 GCA_964245955.1 uncultured Sphingomonadaceae bacterium
CGTTGCTCCTCGATCGTCGGCTTGTCGACCTCGACCGACAGCGGCGTGCCCCTGACACCGGACCACGACTGACGCAACGCGAGGAAGACGAGGCAGTCGAGCCGCTGCAGCAACAGGTCGACGGTCGTTCGCGCGCCGTCGGCCGCGTCCGCTTCGACGTAGAGGGCCACCGGCAGCAGCAGGCTCTCTCGCTGCCACAGCCGTGCAAGCGCGTCGATCTCGCCGAGCGCGGTCGGCAGCACCGCGCTGTCGAGCCGATAGGTATGCCGGCCGAGCGCCTGCGCGGCGATCGCCGCGACCGCCCGCTTGCTCGCCGGATCGCTGCCGAGCAACTGGATGACCTGGGCGCCCCGGCCGTCACCCGGATGTCCGGTCCGGTCGAGAATCTCGTCGACGAGCCGCCGATGCGACGGGGCGAGCGGTTCGCTGGCCTCGCCCGCCGCGCTTCCCACCACGATCGCCGGCGCCGGCAGCGGCGCGACGAGCGCGGCGAGACGGTCGTCGAGATACGTGATGCCGTTGACGAAAGCGACGATTCGTTCGTCGGCACGCAACGGCGCGGCGCCGAGCGGCGAAGCGCCGGCCGCACCGACGTCGACGAGCCGCCAGTGACGCAGCGGCCGGTCGGGCGACATCGCTTCCCACGTGGCATCGTCGAACAACGCCATCGCGAGCGCGAAGGTCGGATACGCGAGCGACGCGTCGCCCTGCACCTGCGCGCACAGCCCGGATACGACGGGGTCGAGCTCGGTCGCGGTACACAGGAGGAGCACGCTGCGCTCGAAGTCGGTGAGTTCGAGCCGCTGCGCGAGAAACAGCAGCGCCGGCGGCGGCATCATGTCCTTGCCGAGGCTCTCGAAGTCCGCCGGCGGTTCGATGGTCGCGGCCGCCGGCGACGCGCCGACCGGCGCCTCGAGCGTGCTCGCCGCAATCGGCTGCGCGAGCCGCGACGGGCGCTGCAGGAAGCCGAAGACGGACGGCGTCGCGCTCGGACGGATCGGCAGCGGCGGCGCCGCCGCGACCGGCGTCGGCACCAGCGCGATCGTCGCGCCCGGCGCCGGTCGCACCCGGCTCTCCAGGCGAGCGCGTACCCAGCCGATCGCGCTGCCGAGATACCGGCCGTTCGCTTCGGACCATTCGCGCTCGTTCACGTGATCGTGACCTTCTGGGTCGGATCGAACACGGGCGGCGACTTGCTGCGGTCGACGAGCAGGCTGTCGATGCCGTCGACGCGCAGGCGCACCCGGTAGTCGCCGGCCGCGAGGCCGCCGGTCCGGAAGGTCAGCGTGCCGGTCTGCGCCGGGTGCGGGTCGGGATCGAACGCGTTCGACCCCAGCATCAGCGAGACGCGTTGTGCCGGCAGCACCTCGGGCGAGACCGTCGCCGTGTAGGTGACCGACCCCGCTGCTGCCGTCGCCGGCGTCAGCGTCAACGACGGCGCGACCGACACCGTCAACGCGTTGGTCTCGCGCTCGAAGGTCTCGCCGGGACGCTGCACGAGGACGCTGACCGAGTAGATGCCAGCCGGCCAGGCCGCCGGCTGCGCCGGCAACAGCACGGACAGCGATGCGCCGGTCGCGCCGGCCTCTGGCGCGAGTTCGATCGACGAGGTCCACGACGGGTGCGTGAACACCACGCTCACGTGCGGTCCGTCCAGGTTGGAACCGCCGAGCCGGACTGCGGTACCGAGCAGCGCGCTCGGTTGCCCGTTGGCCGGGACCGCGCTGCCGAGCGTGGGCAGCGGCGACGCGAGATCGGCCTGTGCCGCCACACCCTGGTCCTGCGCGCCGCGCTTCAGGACCGGCAGTGCCGGGCGGCTGGACCGGGTGCTCTCGATCAGGGTGACCGCGACCTCGTACGCGGCGGACAACCGGTATTGCATCGCGAAGCCGGTCCACAGCTTCGACAACTCCTCGATCGAGAGCGGATGGAACGTCACGCGTACGCGCTCGAGCTGATTCTCGAGGTCGCTCGGCGGCAGCCCGACGGTGGCGGCGGCGATGTCGGCGGCGCTCAGCACCGGATGGTCATGCAGGATGCTCATCGCCTGTCCGAGCAACGCATGGCCGGTCGGCTGCGAGACATCGTCGTTGATGCCGAACGCGGTCACGAGGTAGTACAGGTTGAGCGGCAGCGGCGGCAGCGCGATCTCGCCCGGATGGACCTGTCGCGGCATGTCCGCGTTGACCCACGCGGCATTGCGCACGACCATGTAGAGGAACAGGTTGATCTGGTTGTTCGTGTTGGCGCCACGGGCCTTGTCGAGCGGCAGGATCGTCACGGTGGCGTCGGCGAGCCCGGGCTGGGCGACCGCGCCCTGCTGCAGGATCGAGCGCAGCGTGGCCGTCACCGCGGCGATGGCGTTCGCGTTGCTCATGACGACGAGATCGGACCTGACGCATTCATCGGCTCGTCGTCTGCGAGGTCACGCCCGCGTGCGACTGCGCAGATAGTCCTCGAGGCTCATCACGGGTGCGCTCGCCGATTCGCGCGACGGCCGCGGCGCGGCGTGGTCGCTCGACATCCGCACCTCGATCCGCCCGATGCTGACGAAGACCGACGGCTCCGATGCCGGCTCGCGACGCATCGGAGGGCGTTCCACCGTCGGCCGCGGCACGACCGGGGTGACGGCGGGTACGTCGGGATCCGGCAGGCGCCGCGGTCGAACGCTGCCCGACGCCGGCGGCACCGCCGCGGGTGCGGCCCGCGCTGGTCGAAGAGCGTCGACCGGTGGTGCGGCGATGGCCGGAGCGGTGTCATCGCGCAGAACCGGCGGGGACGGTCCGCGCGGGGGCAGGGTCCTCGGATGCGACGACGGGACATCGCTGCGTTGCGGGCGGTCGCGCCGCCCTGCGCGGGGCTCGGTATCGCTGGAGCGGTCGACCGGCCCGATGCGCTCGACCGCGGACCGAGCCGCCAGGGGCGGCGCTGCCGGTACACGTGCCATCGCCCAAGGCCCGGATTCGTCGCGACGAGCATGATCCGCGCGCGTCGGACCGGCGGCATGCGGCGCGGGCGCTGGCGAGACGCCGCGCCGTTCGGGCGCCCGGTCGGCCGGCACGGCCAGCGCATCGGGGCCATCGACGCATCCCGCGCCCTCCAGGCGCTCGAAGCGCGACGGCAGTCGCGGCCGGACCGCGTCGGTTCCCCGTGCCCGCGCGAGCAGCCGCTCGACGAAAGGGTTCATTGCAGCACCAGCTGCAGATAGGTTTCGCGCCGCGCGGGGCCGAGTCCGAGCACCTCCGACTCCGTCCAGCCGTAGGCCTGCGCGAGCGTGTGCACTTCCCAGAGGGATCGCTCGACGCGTGCCGCGAGTTCGGTCCAGAGGAACGAGACGATGTCGAACGGCGCGTGGCAGCGCGCGTCGCAGGCTTCGCACGACAACGCGAGCCGGATGTCGGCCTGCGGGTCGGCCGCCGCGATCGCATCCGCGACTTCCTCGAGGACCGCGGCCGGCAGAAGAGCCGCATCGACGGGCGCCGATCCGCGACGTGCCGAGACGATGCAGCGGGCGATCAGCGCTCTCGCGGCGGCCTCGTCATCGAACCCGTCGGTGCCGATGCGGAGGTCGTCGCTGCCGGGCAATCGCAGGTGCAGGTCGTAGCCGCGCGACGCCAGCGCGGATTCGAACGGCGCCGCGGCGCACGTCAGTTCGTCGGTGCTGGTCTCGAGCTGCAGCCGCTCGCCGCACTCGGGGCAGGCGACGAGTCCGACCATGCGCTCGCCGAACAGCGTCCGGCGCAGCCCCAGCAGCCGTCGATCGCGCTCGCCGATGGACAGCGCCGCCCGCTCGGCATCGGCGACGGCCGGCCACGCGAGCTCGAGCAGGATCAGTCCGCGGTCGACGTTGTCGAGACCGCGGCCGCGCTCCCAGGCGGCGATCAGGTCGACCACGATCAACCGACGGCTGCCGGCGCGATGGACGGCTCCGTCGGTTCGGCGATCGCCGTGTCGCGCGCCCACCCCTCGTTCTCGAGCTTGATGTGCTGGATCGCGACCGCATTGGCATTCGCGTCCAGGTCCGGCAGCGCCTGGTACTCCGAGACCCAGCAGCGAAACACCTGGTAGGTCAGCGCGAGCTGGCCCGCCTCGTTGTACATCTCGATCAGCAGGTCCTTGCGAAAGTCCTTCAGCGAGACTTCGGAGCCGAGGCCGTTGTTGACGCTCCAGACCTTCGCCGCCCAGTTCTCGAACTCGACGTCGTGCGTGACGCCGCGCTCGAGCGTGATCGCCTCGTACTCGGTGCGCCCCGGCGACTTGCGACTGCTCGATTGGTCGGCTCCATCACGATGCTTGACCACTTCGGTGGTGCGCTTCAGCATGCCGACCTTGCTGATGCCGGCCACGTACTTGCCGTCCCATTTCACCCGGAACTTGAAGTTCTTGTAGGGATCGAAGCGCTGCGCGTTGACGGTGAATTCAGCCACGGTGTTTGCCTCTCGATGGGAGCGGGACGGTCCGGACGACAGCGGACTCGATC
>CAXTPH010000222.1:0-4398 GCA_964245955.1 uncultured Sphingomonadaceae bacterium
TCCCACTTGTTTTTGTCAGGATCGGAAAGTAATTCGTAAATGTCGTCTCTAAGAAAGACAATAGGCAAAACAGAAGCACGACCATTCGATAATGCGCGCCTAACGTTAGACACCGCTTTGAAGAGACTGGTGATCAGCGGGAGGTATCGATCTCTATTGTTGTCATCCCAATAGTTTCGATAATCTTCATCAAGCTCATCAAATACTATGAAGTATTTTGAGTCGTCTATGTGTTTTAGGATGATGCTTTCCATCGCTGGTATTAGATCTGCCCATGTCTTCTCGAGCGGGATATTTTCCACTTCTTTATCCCGGTTGGCTGCAAAAACCTGCAAGAGTGCGCCACCAAAAGCTTTCTTTGTCCATTTTTGCATCCGACTACTAATACATTCGAAGTCATCCGACGGATAAACTTCTTCAATTTTAGATCGCACCTCCGGCGCAATATTTTGATTGCGGGCCATCAGGCTAAGAATAGAACTATATATAAAGAATTTCCATAGTGATACGTACTGGCTTGGGCGTGTGTAATCACGGTCTTCAAGATCGTATAGTAAATTAAAGGGGAATTCCTTAAATGACAACTTAAGACAGAAACGATTATAATCGATACTGGTCTCAAAATATTTGCAAATCGCGCTTTTTCCCGTCCCCTTTCGACCGATTACGTAGCATCGGTTGCCGCTTTCTAACTTTTCCACTTCTGATATATTATAGAAATAGCGCCCAGAATCCTCGTCTGCGGCCTCTAACCGCCATTCTGCAATTTGTTCAAGAATGCTCATGTTAGTTTACCCCGCCATCGCGCCACCGTCAGAATTCGCAGTCCTTACACAGGCACTTTGCGAGCGCCAGCCACCGTATTCAAGTGGCGGAAAACGGGCAGTCCCGTCATCTTTGATAATCGGCGAAGCTGTGCCGACTACAGCGTCGCGGCAAAGCCGCGCCGTCGGACGCGGCTGCTGGCCGCGCCGGCCGGGCGGGGCTTGAGCTTCGCTTTTGCAAGGGCAAAAGCGTAAGCCGCTGCGCCATGTGCAACGAAGCCGCCCGTCGTACCGCCCTCGGCCTGATGCGCGAGGATTTCAGCCAGCTGAAGATCCCGCTGCGCTTTCCCGAGGGGCTGCCGAACCTCGGCGAGCTCCTGAGCATCCGCATCACCGACGCCACCGTCATCGTCCGCGCCTCGCCGCCGCGCGCTGAAGTCATTCACTCCCGAAGCCGATCCGATCCCATAGGTTCGTAACGCGGAGGGAACGTCCGCCTTCGTGGGTCATTATCACCTGAGGCGCCGCTCCAAAGAGCGACATCGACGGGGAGCGACATGGGCTATCCGGGCTTGGACGATCCGATCGCCGCAATCCGCGCGACGATCGCGCGCGAGCAGCAGGCGCTGTTCGACCGCGTTGTCGCCGGCATCGGCAGCGCTGCCGGTGCGGCGGCTGCATCTGCGCAACGCAATCTGTTCCACCGCGCCGACGACCTCCGCCTATTACTCACTTCCGTGCCACACCGCGCAGCGAACGCCATCGCCGATCTCGACAGGGGCTGGAGTGCGCGGCGGCCGACGGCGGGCGAAATCGCGAAAGTCCGCGAAGCCTATGGCACGCGGGTCGATCCGAACGCCGTCCGCATCGTCGACGGTTCCGGACTGTCGGCGATCGCCGCCGTCGCCTTTCTCCACGGTAATCCGGCGATCACGGTCGGGAACACGATCTATATCCGCCATCCAGACTATCGCACCGACCTGAGCCGTGCAGCCGCGCCGATCAACATGCTGATCCATGAGTTCATGCATGTAATTCAATACGCCGAACTTGGCTTCGTCCGCTTCGGCAAGCGCTACCTTGCCGAGATGAACGCCAACGGTAACGATCCCAACCGCCTATACGACTATCAGCATCGCAAGCTCGACTTTGCCCACGAGACGCTGGAAGGACAGGCAGCGATCGCGGGCGACTATGCCGGCGGACGGGCGTCACCCAATCCGGTCGCGCGCGCGAACGCTTCGCGGCTTCGCCCGCGACTGCACGGCACCGGTATCTATGGCAATTAGCCCGCGCTACCGGCTGCTGGCGGTCCTCCCGCTGGTCATGATCGGCGGATGCGAGGGGGGCGTCGATGTCGATATCACCCAGATGGGCGACAGGATCGCGATTGCCGTGAGCCCGCGGACGTCGTCGTCTACACCGTGTGTCAAGGATGTTTCGGTCTACCGCGGCAACGATGAGGCTACCGCGATCTGGCAGGTCTCTCAGGCGGCGGATGGCGGCTGCGTCAATCGCTTCGTGATCGGCGTGACTCCGGCGGGGTTCGCTTCGGGCGTCGCCTACCGACCGCCGACGCGGGGCGTGACTTATACGATCGACGTTTCCGGCACCGGCTTCATCGGCGGGGCGACCTTCGTCGTCGGGAATCGCGACGGGCGGATCGGGCACGGCTGAGCCGGCGGGCAGGGCGTCGCGGCAAAGCCGCGCCGTCGGACGCGGCTGGTGGCCGCGTCGGCCGGGCGCAGCTTGAGCTTCGCTTTTGCAAGGGCAAAAGCGTAAGCCGCTGCGCCATGTGCAACGAAGCCGCCCGTCGTACCGCCCTCGGCCTGATGCGCGAGGATCTCAGCCAGCTGAAGATCCCGCTGCGCTTTCCCGAGGGGCTGCCGAACCTCGGTGAGGCGCCTAGTATCCGCATCACCGACACCACCGTCATCGTCCGCGCTTCGCGCGATGGCATCGTCCGCGCCGCCGACGCCCGGGGAGACGCCGAGATGGTGCAGCGGCGGTGGAGCTGGCTCGGGCCGGGAAGCGGCGGTCGGCCGGGCAAGCCGGTGTATAACTACCGCGCCGAGGGGCGGCGCTTCGAGGATACGCCGACGCAGGGGCGCTGCCTGATCCCGCTCGACGGCTTCTACGAGTTCACCGACGCGACGGCGGCGGACCCCGCCCTCGCCCTCCCCCTCGCCGACGATGGCGAGCGGGCCCGTCCCGCTCCGCCGAAGGGAGCGGGGAAGAAGGGGAAGAAGGACAAGTGGCGCTTCACGCTGTCGCCCGACGCCGGCGCGGCGTGGAACCCCGCCGGGCGCGCCGCGCCGGGGCTGTTCGCGGTCGCCGGGCTGTGGCGCGCCGACGCCGATCTCGGCAAGGCCGGGCGCGGCGAGGCGTTCACCATGCTCACCTGCGAGCCCGGCCCCGACATCGCGCCGTACCACAGCCGCCAAATCGTCCTGATCGCGCGCGACCGCTGGGCCGACTGGCTGGGGATCGGCGGCGGCGGGATGGTCCCGGCGGGCGAGCTGATCGCGCCGACGCCGGCGGGGACGCTGGTGGTCGCGCCGGCGCGATAGCGGTGTCCTATACGGTTTCGTTCGTGATACGTTCCGCGCGACTTCAATCGGAGAAAACGTGATGACCCTGCCCCGCCCGACCCACGTCCGCGGCCCCGTCGGCGCGCCGTTCCCGCGCGACGGCGAGATCGACGCGCGCGCCGAATGGGAGGCGCGGCTCGACGCGGCTGACAAACCCCCGATCGACCCGGCGGTCGAGGCGTCGATCCGCGCGGGCGAGGCAGTGTTCCGCCGCTATCGCGCGGCGATGGGCGAGCGGTGAGGGAGCGATTCAGGGTCGAAAAGCGGTGACAGAAGGTAACTTTGTCAACTTCGCGGGGCGGTGGCGGGCGAGGACCGGTCGCCCGGCGGCGATGAAAACGGCAACTTTGTCAACTTAAGCGGGGTCGGCGCGCGGGCGGGTTGGTCGGGCGGCAGGCCCCCTTCCCGCGCCGCGCCGCCTCGGCTAACCGGCGGGGATGACCAACATCCTCCTCACCGGCTCGACCCGCGGCATCGGCGCCGCCGCGCACGCCGCGCTGATCGCCGCCGGGGCGACCGTCATCGGCCACGGCAGCCGCGACGGCGACGCCACGATCGGCGTCGACCTCGCCGAAGCGCACGCCGGCGACCGGCTGTGGGACGCGGCGCTCGAGCGGTTCGGCGGGCGGATCGACGTGCTGGTCAACAACGCCGGCGTGTTTGAGGCCGCCGCGCTCGCGGACGCCGCGGCGTGGGAGGCGGCGTGGGAGCGGTCGTGGCGGATCAACCTCCAGGCCGCCGCCGACCTGTCGCGCCGCGCCGTGCTGCATTTCCAGGAATGGGACGGGGGCCGCATCGTCAACGTCGCCAGCCGCGCCGCCTTCCGCGGCGATTCGCCGGCGCACTGGCACTATGCCGCCGCCAAGGCCGGCATGGTCGCGATGACGCGGACGATCGCGCGGGCCTACGCCGCCGACGGCGTCCTCGCCTTCGTCGTCGCGCCGGGCTTCACCATGACCGGCATGGCCGAGGCGTATCTGGGCAGCCGCGGCGGCGACAAGCTGCTCGCCGACATCCCGCTCGGCCGCGTCGCCAGCGTCGCC
>CAXTPH010000223.1:0-4384 GCA_964245955.1 uncultured Sphingomonadaceae bacterium
ACGAGCCGCTGACGCTGCGCAACCTGCCGCGCCTCGCCGACATCGACACCTTCGGGCACCTGCTCAACGGCCACGGCGTGTCGACGACGATCGAGGGGTCGCATCCGTCGGAGTTCGGGCGGGTAATGACCTTCCGCGCGAACCGGATCACGTCGACGACCGCGCCGTACGACATCGTCCGCAAGATGCGCGCGTCGATCCTTGTCCTCGGCCCGCTGCTCGCGCGCGCCGGCGAGGCGACGGTGTCGCTCCCCGGCGGCTGCGCGATCGGCAACCGCCCGATCGACCTCCATCTCAAGGCATTGGAAGCGCTCGGGGCCGAGATCGAGCTCGCCGCCGGCTACGTCAAGGCGACCGCGCCGAAGGGGCTGCAGGGCGGACGCTACACCTTCCCGACCGTCTCGGTCGGCGCGACCGAGAACGTCGTCATGGCGGCGGTGCTCGCGAACGGGGTCAGCGTCATCGACAACGCCGCGCGCGAGCCCGAGATCGTCGACCTGTGCCGCTGCCTCGTCGCGATGGGGGCGAAGATCGACGGCATCGGCACCGAGCGGCTGACGATCACCGGCGTCGCCAAGCTCCACGGCGCGACTTACGCGGTCATGCCCGACCGGATCGAGACCGGCACCTACGCCTGCGCCGCGGCGATCACCGGCGGCGAGCTCGAACTCGTCGGCGCCGATACGACGACGCTCGGCGCGACCTTCGATTCGCTGCGCGAGGCCGGGCTCGCGTGCGAGCCGACGCCCGACGGGGTCAAGGTCAGCCGCGGGTCGGACGGTTCTGGCGGCCTCCACGGCGTGACGGTGTCGACCGCGCCCTACCCCGGCTTCCCGACCGACATGCAGGCGCAGTTCATGGCGATGCTCAGCCTCGCCGACGGCGCGTCGCTCCTGACCGAGACGATCTTCGAAAACCGCTACATGCACGTTCCCGAACTCGCGCGGATGGGGGCCGACATCACCGTGCGCGGACGGTCGGCGGTGGTCCGCGGGGTCGCGGGGCTGGTCGGCGCGCAGGTGATGGCGACCGATCTGCGCGCGTCGATGAGCCTCGTCCTCGCGGGGCTCGCGGCGAAGGGCGAGACGGTGGTCAGCCGCGTCTATCACCTCGACCGCGGCTACGAGCGGCTCGAGGAGAAATTGTCGGCGGTCGGGGCCGATATCGAACGCATTTCCGATGGATGATTCGCGCCTGCTGCTGCTCGCGCAGGACGCGGCCGAGGTGCCGCTGATCTCGGCGCTGGTGCAGGACGCGATCCTCCGCCCGGCCGACGTCGCCTATGACCGGCGCGCGCGGCGGCTGGTGCTGCTGCTCGACCGCTACCGCTGGGAGGCGAACGACACGACCCGGGTCCGGTCGGCGCTGCGGATCGAGAGCGTGACGCGGGTCCAGCGGCGCGGCTGGACCGATTTCAACGCGAGCGACCCCGGGATCACGGTCCTCGACCTGCTCGCCTTTGTCGTCGAAGGCGACGTCCTGACGATCGCCTTCGCAGCGGGCGCGACGCTGCGGATCGCGACCGAATGCGTCGACGTCATTCTCGAAGACCTGTCGCCGCCGTGGACCGCGGGCCGCGCGCCGAGCCACGCATGACCCCCTGCCCGACGTCGCACAATTTCATCTCGCAGCGGCTGCGGCTTCACTACGTCGACTGGGGCAACCCGACCGCGCCGCCGCTGCTGCTGCTCCACGGCGGGCGCGACCATTGCCGCAACTGGGACTGGGTTGCGACCGACCTTGCGCGCGACTGGCACGTCATCGCCCCCGACCTGCGCGGCCACGGCGACAGCGCGTGGTCGCCCGACGGGAATTACGGGATGGCGGCGTTCGTCTACGACCTCGCGCAGCTGATCCACGGGCGCAAGCTCGCGCCGCTGACGATCGTCGCGCATTCGCTCGGCGGCAACATCGCGCTGCGTTACGCCGGGCTGTACCCCGACAATGTCGCGAAGATCGTCGCGATCGAAGGGCTCGGCCCCTCCCCGGCGCAGCGCGAGAAGATGGGCGCGGTCGGCGCCGACGACCGCATGCGCCGCTGGATCGACGAGGTCCGCGGCCTCGCCGCACGCCAGCCGAAACGCTACGCGAGCATCGACGACGCGCTCGCGCGGATGATGGCCGAGAACAAGCATCTGAGCGAGCGCCAGGCGCGCCACCTGACCGCGCACGGCGTGCTGCAGAACGAGGACGGCAGCTACAGCTGGAAGTTCGACAACTACAACCGCGCGTGGTCGCCGGTCGACATCGCCTATGCCGACCTCGAGGCGCTGTGGGGGCGGATCGCCTGCCCGACCCTCCTCGTTTACGGCGCCGAAAGCTGGGCATCGAACCCGGCGGTCGACGGGCGACTCGCTGTGTTCAATCATGCCCGCGTCGAGCTTTTCGAGCGTGCCGGCCACTGGGTCCACCACGACCGCACGGCGGATTTCATCGCCTGCACGCGCGCGTTTCTGGCGGAATAGAAAAAAGACTTTGGGAGGACCGACCATGACCGACTTCACCGGCAGGACCGCGCTCGTCACCGGGGCGGGGAGCGGCATCGGGCGTGCCGCCGCGCGGATGTTCGCCGCGCGCGGCGCGAACGTCGTCGCGTTCGACCTGACCGATGCGGTCCACGCCACCGCCGAGGGGCACGCGAAGATCGTCGCGCTGACCGGCGACGTCGGCGACAAGGCGCACGTCGACGCCGCCGTCGCGCGCGCGGTCGCCGACTTCGGCGGGCTCGACTTCGCCTTCGCCAATGCCGGGGTCGGCGGCGGGCTGGGCGCGTTCCTCGACCTGACCGTCGACGAATGGGAGCGCGTCCTCCGCGTCAACCTGATCGGCGTGTTCCTGACGATGCAGGCGGCGGCGCGGGTGATGGTACCTGCCGGGCGCGGCTCGATCGTCGCCACCGCCTCGGTCGCCGGCATCCGTTCGGGCGCGGGCGGGATGCCGTACAGTGCGAGCAAGGCGGGCGTGATCAACCTCGTCGCCACCGCGGCGAACCAGCTGTCGGGCACCGGCGTCCGCGTCAACGCGGTCTGCCCCGGGCTGACCGAGACCGGCATGACGCAGCAATGGTTCGACGGCGCGCGCGCGCGCGGCACCGAGCACAAGCTCGGCCAGCTCAACCCGTTGAAGCGCGCCGCCGGCCCAGAGGAGATCGCCGAGGTCGCGCTGTTCCTCGCGTCCGACGCGGCGAGCTACGTCAACGGCCAGGCGATCGCGGTCGACGGCGGCCTGTCGAGCTCGCACCCGACCGTGCCGGGCAAGATGGCGTGAGCGGAGCCAATCGCCGCACGGCGGGTTGCGCCGTCGTCCCTTACGAAGGATCCGACCGATGAAGTTCCTGATCGCCGCCGCCGTTGCGACCCTCGCCGTCCCCGCCACCGCCGGCTGCCTGACCGGCGCCGCGGTCGGCGGCACCGCCGGGCACTTTGCCGGACGCCATGCCGTCCTCGGTGCGGCGGCCGGCTGCGCTTACGGTCATCACCGCGCGGTGGTCGCCAAGCGCAATGCCGCGGCGGCGGCGGCGGCACAGCGCAACGCATCCTACCAGCACGGCACGACGACGGTTCACCAATAGGGCTGGTGCCTGCTCGAGTGCCGCGCTGAGTGGACCTCGACGCAACCGCAACGGAAAGCCGGAGCGGGGTCGGCCGATAAGGAAAGCGGCGCGTGCTGTTGATTGCGCCGCCGGGATGTGCGGTTGATGCACAGCAAACCTTGCCGTCACTGTCGGGATCGAGACATGAACCAATCGCTTTTTGCCCTGCGTCTCATCGCCGCCGTCGCCGCCACGCTGAGTGCCACCGCCGTCGTCGCGCAGGCACAGAACGCTGCGACCGGGAGCGGCCAACCGCAGGCAGGGGCGATCGACCAGACGATCCCGGCCCCGCGCGACGTGCCGTATCCGGGAACGATCCGGCTGGCGGTCGATGCGACCGACGTCGCGCGCGGCATCTTCCGGATTGCGGAAACCATCCCGGTCGCGCCGGGGCCGCTGGTCCTGCTCTACCCGGCGTGGCTGCCGGGGGCGCACGCGCCGCAGGGCGAGATCGACAAGCTCGCCGGGCTGACGATCTCGGCCGCCGGGCAGCCGATCGCCTGGCGTCGCGACCCGGTCGACGTCCACGCCTTCCACCTCGTCGTTCCCGCCGGCGTGGCGTCGATCGACGTCGCCTTTCAATTCCTGTCGGCGACCGACGCCAAACAGGGTCCGGTGGTGGTGACGCCAAACATCCTCGCGCTCGAATGGATCTCGACCGTCTTATACCCGGCGGGAACCTACGTCCGGCGGATCATGGTCGATCCCAGCGCAACCTTCCCGCAGGGGTGGACCGCCGCGACCGCGCTCCGGGCAGGCGACGGGGCGACGACCGGCGGGACGATCCACTAC
>CAXTPH010000224.1:0-4368 GCA_964245955.1 uncultured Sphingomonadaceae bacterium
GTCTCCCTGGCTCTGAAAGACCCAGCGCTCGACGTCGCCCCGGACGCCGGCGACCGGCACCTCGATGCTGCCGCCCACGTTGCCCTGTTCGGGATTCGCCAGCAGCAGCCCGCCGATCTGGAACAGGATGGACAGCCGGTCCTGCGCACCCGCGACCAGCGGCGCGCTCGCAGCCGACGCCGAGAACGTGATCGACTGGCGAGCGTCGCGATTGAAGTTGGTCGCCACCGCGGCGCGCCGCAACGGCGCCTCGGTATAGCGGTCCGGCGCCAGTCCGGTGGGGCCGATGCTGCCTTCGCTGTGCGACGCGAGGATGCCGACCTTGATGAAGAGGGCCTTGTACGACGCCTGCAAGTCGCTGCGATAACGACCGTCGGCGATCGCCCAGTCGATCGTGCCGACACCGTAGTAGTGAGTGGGTGCTGCGTTCTTCGCGTCCAGCGAGACGACGTCGTAGAACAGTCGGGCGGACTGCGGCGGGGTCGCTGCGACCGGCGGCACGGGCGGGGATGCGGCGATCGGGACCTGCGGCGCCGGCGATGGCTGCGGCGGGCTCGGGGCGACGGCGACCGGCGGCACCGGCGACACGGTCGGGTCCGATGCGATGGCGGCTGTCGTGCCGGCCGATCCGCGCGGCGGCGTGAGCTGCACCTGCGGTATCTCGTCGGCCGACTCCGGCACGAACACCGGCGCCGCCGCCTTCGGCGGTCGGGGGGCCGGCCTTGGCGGGCGTGGATGCCGCTGTACAGGGGCCGTCCGTGCGGCCTCGGGCGTCTCGACCGTCGCCTCGACCGGCCGGATCGGCGGCATCAACGTCACCTGCAGCGGCAACTCGACCACGTCGTCGGTCGCGTCGAGCGCCCCGTGGGGCAGCAGGTCGAGGATCGTGGCGTGCAACAGCAACGACAGCGCGACGAGGGCGATCCATCGTCCGTAACGACGCGGCGCCGGCGGTGCTGCGCGAGCCGCTGGCGGGGGACGGGCCGGTCGATCGTCGGCGCGTGCCGCGGGACGTGCCGGTCGCGCCGATGAGGATGTGACCAAAGGCCCTGTCATACTCGTTCGGTGCCGTGATGCGAGACGCGTTGATCGGCGCCGGACCGCTGGTGTCGCACCACCGCGCCGGTCATGCAGGTGATCGAAGCGCCACCTGCCGCGTCATCATAGCCTCGCGAAGACTGGAGACGACATGTCCAATCCCCTCTGGCCGGACCCGGCCACGCTGCCTTTCAAGCTGTTCGGCCAGTCCGGCGAGGCGCCGTCCGCGGTGCCGGCTTTCTCGCAAGGCCTGGACCTCGTCAAGAAGTTCTGGGGCAACCTGCCCGGCGGCACGGCGCTACCGGGCTTCCTCGTGCCGACCGTCGATGTCGCGGAACTCGACAAGCGCCTGTCGGATCTGCGCGCGGCCGAGTCGTGGGTCGAGGTCAACCTCAACATGCTGCGTGCGACCATCCAGGGTCTCGAAGTCCAGCGCAACACGATCGCCACGATCCAGTCGCTGTCGGCGATGGCCGAGGGCGTGATGGCGGGCAAGGCACCCGCGCCGGCCGACGCGCCGGCGAGCGGGTTGCCGGCGGGCTGGCCGATGACGCCACCCGCAGCCGCCGCGCCGCCCACGATGGACGTGACGCCACCCGCATCGCCGATCGAGTCGGCCGCTCCGCCGGCGGTCGACGCACCGGCCCCGACGACGGGGATCGATCCGGTCGTCGGCCTCGCGACGAACAACTGGCTCGGCTTCATGCAGGAGCAGTTCATGAAGGTGGCGCAGGCCGCCGTCGCACCGCCCGTACCCGATGGCGTTTCGACGTCGGCGACCCGGGGTGCTGCAAGGAAGCCGTCTGCCAAGTCGGCGAAGCCGGCGGCGAGCAGGAAGGCGAAGCGCCGCTCCGCGACCGCCCGCTGACGATCACGGCATCCGTCCGGGCGGCGCCCCGCTCGTCCGCGTTGCGCGCATTCCGTCGCGGCCATCGCACGGCGCGTCGCGCGGCGTCCGTCGCTGGATCCGCCGACCCTAAGCTTCGGTCTCTTCCGGCAAGCGCCGGCCTCGCGCAGTGCTCATCGACCGCGTGACGACCAGACCAGACCATGACCGCGACGCCTCCCCGTTCCGACGGCGACAACCCATCCCGCTCCCGACAGTGGGCCGAAGACTTCGGCGTCTTCGCGAACGATGCCACCCAGCGACTCGGGGAGTTCGGGCGGCGTCTGCGCGTCTTCAATGCGCATGCAGCCCAATGGATCACGACGGTGTCGTGGCGCCGCCTCGGACTGCTCGGCTTCGCCGTGTTGCTCGGCACATCGATCGTCGGCGGCATCACCGGACTCGGCGACAACGCGGTCGAGATCGATGCAGCCGCGTTGCGGAAGCCGGTCGACATCGCGATCCATTCGGACGGCAAGAACGTTCACATCCAGCCCTCGATCGGCGGAAAGCCGACGCGCGCGATCGACGTGCCGATCCCCGATCCGCCGGCCGCGCCTGCTGCGCCGGGGACGGCGGCACCCGCTGCGCCGGCAT
Organism: uncultured Sphingomonadaceae bacterium; assembly: GCA_964245955.1. GTDB lineage: Bacteria > Pseudomonadota > Alphaproteobacteria > Sphingomonadales > Sphingomonadaceae > Polymorphobacter_B. Next base: position 2,522 of record CAXTPH010000224.1, read on the forward strand.
CGCCCATCGCCGCCGCGTCGCGTCGCGGCATCGTGTTCGAGAAGGATGGCAAGCGCATCGTCATCGACAAGGACGGCGTGCGCGTGCTCGAAGGCGAAGCCGCACGGCTCGATGCGGAGGCCGAAGCCGCCGCGGCGAGGCAGGGTCGCAAGGCCGACACCGTCGGCAAGACCGATGGCGACGACCCGGACGACGATGCGGTCGACCTCGACGCGAAGAAAGCGCTGGCCGACGCGTCGCAGGCGCTGGCCGGCGCCAAGCTCTCGCAGAACGCCGCCGACCAGGTCCGCCGCAACATCGCCGACGACATGAGCCTGCAGGTCAAGGCCGCGGTCGAGGACGCGAAGGACGAGGTGCAGAGCGCGATCAGCGACGAGATCCGGGCGGCGACGCGGCGCGCACGGCCCAGTTTCGCCTCGGTGTTGTGGGGCTTCCTGAAGGCGATGATCGTCGTCGCCTTCGTCTACCTGATCGTGCTGAAGGCCACGTCCAACACGCGCCGCCGCGCCGCGGTGGCCGTGCAGTCCGCGGCCGAGGTCGCCGAGCGCGAGAGCCTCAAGCGCCAGGTCTCCGAAGCCAAGATGCAGATGATGCAGGCGCAGGTCGAGCCGCACTTCCTGTTCAACACGCTCGCATCGATCGATCACCTGATCGAGACCGATCCGCCGCGCGCGTCGACGATGCAGAAGAACCTGATCCAGTACCTGCGGGCCGCGTTGCCGCAGATGCGCGAGAACGCGACCGATCTCGGGCGGGAAGTGGATCTCGTCAGTGCCTACCTCGAGATCCTCAAGGTCCGAATGGAGGAGCGCCTGCAGGTCGCGTTCGACGTGCCGACCGGGCTTCGATCCGCCGATTTCCCGCCGATGATGTTGCAGTCGATGGTCGAGAACGCGATCAAGCACGGCCTCGAGCCGAAGGCCGAAGGCGGGCACCTCGAGGTGGTCGCGGAGATCGTGCACGGCGACCTGCGGGTAACGGTCGCCGATACCGGACTCGGCTTCTCGCCCGGTGGTGCCAGCACGTCGGGCACCGGGCTCGGCCTGACGAACATCCGCGAGCGCCTCAAGCTTCTGTACGGCGACCGCGCCAACCTGACGATCGAAGCGAATCAGGTCGACGGGCTTCCGATCGGCACGCGCGTGACGATTTCCGTTCCGTACCAGTCCCGCCGCAACGGCGGCCCCACCCCGGTCTGATCGTCGAGGAGAAACCCATGCGCAAAGCCTTCCTGTTCGTCTTCGTCGCCGTGCTCGCGTTGCTGTTGATCGGGGTCGCCACGGCGATCGGCGTCCAGAGCGCCGACGCGATGGACGGCGCGAGAGTCACCATCAACGGCGAGACCTTCTCGGGCGCAGCGCTCGCCGGCACCATCGGCTGCGGCGTCGCGATCGGCGTCGTGTTCGTCGGCCTCCTCGTCATCGGCGTCCTCGCGTCGGTGGCGATCGTCGTCCCGATCGTGCTGATCCTCACGGCCGCGATCGTCCTCTTCGCGTTGGTGATGGGTCTCGCGCCGGTCCTCGTGCCCGTATTGCTGCTGGTGGGTGCGTATGTTCTACTTTCGCGCTGGATGAAGCGACGCGACGCGGCCGAAGCGGGCCGCCTGCCCGCGCCCCCGTCACCCCCGACGCCGACGACCTTCTGATCCCCGCATGACCGAGGCCACCACCGACTCGCCACCGAATCCCGACTCGATCGTCACGGCGATCATCGCCGACGACGAACGCCTGATGCGCGAGCAGTTGCGCGCGCGCTTGTCCGAAGCCTGGCCGGAGCTGATGTTCCCCGGCGCGGCGAAGAACGGCGCCGAAGCGGTCGAGATGGTCGCGGCCCACGACCCGGACTTC
>CAXTPH010000225.1:0-4352 GCA_964245955.1 uncultured Sphingomonadaceae bacterium
GACCGGCGGCGGCAGGCCGGCGCGCAAGTGCGCGGCGACAAGGGTATTCCGCAGCAGGCAGGCAATCGTCATCGGCCCGACCCCCCCGGGCACCGGGGTGATCGCACCGGCGACGTCGACGGCGTCATGATCAACGTCGCCGACGAGCCGGGTTTTCCCGTCCGGCAGCGCGATGCGGTTCATGCCGACGTCGATAACGGTGGCACCGGGCTTGAGCCACGCGCCGCGGACGAGGTTCGGCACCCCGACCGCGGCGACGACGATATCGGCCCGTCCGACGTGGCCAGGGAGGTCGCGGGTCCGGCTGTGCGCGACGGTGACGGTCGCCGACGCCGCCGTCAGCAGCGCCGCCATCGGCTTGCCGACGATATTCGACCGGCCGATGACGAGCGCCTCGGCGCCGGTCAGGTCGCCGACGACCGCCTTCAGCAGGAGCATGCAGCCGAACGGCGTGCACGGCACCAGCCCCGGCAATCCGGTCGCGAGCCGCCCGGCGTTGACGGGCGAGAAGCCATCGACATCCTTGTCGGGATCGATCGCCGTCAGGATCCTGGCCTCGGCGATGTGCTTCGGCAGCGGCAGCTGGACGAGGATGCCGTCGACCGTGTCGTCGGCGTTGAGGTCGGCGACGATCGCAAGCAGCGCCTCCTCCGAAACATCGACGGTCAGGCGATACTCGACCGAGCGCATCCCGGCGCTCGCGGTGCGCGCCAGCTTGTTCCGGACATAGACCGCGCTCGCCGGGTTCTCGCCGACGAGGACGACCGCGAGCCCCGGCATGCGCCCGCGCGCGGCGGCGAAGGCGGGCACTGCGGCCGCAACCCGCGCGACGAGGTCGGCGGCGTGCGCCTTGCCGTCGATCATCGTTGCGGTCATCGGGCGGTCACTTCGCCGCCGTCAGCGTCTGGAGCTTGCGGATCAGCGCGACCGGATCGCCATCGATTGTCACGACCTTCGACCGCGCGGTTAGCCCGCCAGTAACCTCGACCTCGCGCGGCTTGAGCCCGAGCCAGCGTGCGAGCGTCGCTTCGACCGCGTCGTTCGCCTCGCCGTCGACCGGGGCGGCGGCGACGCGGACGCCAAGCTGCGGCTTGCCGTCGGCATCGGGGACGAGCCCTTCGACCGCGTTACGCCCGCCGCGGGGCGATACGCGCACCGACAGGGTGACCCCGCCGGCGACGGGGCCCCACGCCTTCACTGGAGCCCGAGATCGAGCTTGATCGCCGGGTAGAGATAGTTCTGGATCAGCACGATCAGCAGAAAAAGGACCATCGGCGACAGGTCGATCCCGCCCATGTCGGGGATGATCCGCCGGATCGGGCGCAGCAGCGGGTCGAAGATGCGGTCGAGCGTGTGCTGCACGCCGCGGACGAAGCTGTTGTAGGTATTGACCACGTTGAACGCGATCAGCCACGACATGATCGCGTAGACGATCAGCAGGAACTTGAGCAGCCCCAGCAGATAATAGACGACGAAATCGGTGATCGCGATGACGGTGTTCACTCGGTTTCCCCGGGCAACGATGCGCTGCAGCATCTAGGGGGTTGCGCGCCTTGGCGCAATCGACCCTCTCAGGCGCGCACCAGCGTCCCTGCGCCTTCGCGGGTGAAGATCTCGAGCAGCATCGCATGGCCGACGCGCCCGTCGAGGATCACCGCCGCGCCGACGCCCGCGCCGACGGCGGTGACGCACGTTTCGATCTTGGGGATCATGCCCCCCGAGATCGTCCCGTCGCCGACGAGCGTGGCGATCGTCTTCGGGTTGAGGTCGGTCAGAAGGACGCCATCCTTGTCGAGCACCCCGGCGACGTCGGTCAGCAGGAACAGCCGTGCCGCGCCGATCGCCGCCGCGATCGCCCCCGCCATGGTGTCGGCATTGATATTGTACGTCGCGCCGTCGATGCCGATCGCGACCGGCGCAATCACCGGCACCATGTTCGCCTTGGTCAGTACGTCGATCAGCGTGCGATCGACCGCGATGGGCTCGCCAACGAAGCCGAGATCGACCTCACGCTCGATATTGCTGCCGGGATCGCGCGTCGTCCGCGTCACCTTGACCGCGCGGACGAGGTTGGCGTCCTTGCCCGAGATGCCCGCCGCCAGCCCGCCGGCGGCGTTAATCCACGCGACGAGTTCTTTGTTGATCGAGCCCGCGAGAACCATTTCGGCGACCTGCGCGGTCGCGGCGTCGGTGACACGCAGCCCGTCGACGAAGCTGCTGTGGAGGCCGAGCCGGTCGAGCATCGCGCCGATCTGCGGGCCGCCGCCGTGGACGACGACGACGTCGATCCCGCACGCCTTGAGCAGGACGATATCCTCGGCGAAGTCCTTCGCCATTTCGGGATTGCCCATCGCGTGCCCGCCGTACTTCACGACGAAGGTCTGCCCGGCGTAGCGCTGGAGGTACGGCAGCGCCTCGATCAGCGTCTCGGTCTTCGCCAGCGCGCGCGGGTCGGGGGAATTATCGGGCATCCGCGCCGTATAACTTGCTAGCCGCGGATGAACAGGCCGATCGTGAGCGCGACGCCGATGACGACGACGCCGACCTTGAGCCACATCGCCGGCACGCGCTTCAACAACATCGCCCCGGCATAGCCGCCGACCATCGACCCCGCTCCGACGGCGACCGCCTTTGTCCAGGGGATCGCCGTGGTCAGCGCGAAGACGACCGCGGCGGCGATGTTCGAGATCGCGACGAGGACGTTCTTGGTGCCACCGGCATTGCGGATCGGCATCCGCGCCAGCGTCAGCGCCGCGAGGGTGACGATCCCAGCGCCGCCGCCGAAAAATCCGCTGTAGGTGGCGATGACCGCCTGGATCAATGCCGACACCCACGCCGGCGGCGGGGTCGATCCGCCCTTCGGCTTCGGCCCGAAGCTGCTCCAAGCGAACAGGCACGTCGCCGCGAGCACCAGCCACGGCACCATCGCGCCGAACAGCTTGGGCGGCGTCACCAGCAGCAGGAACGCGCCGGCGACGCCGAAGACGAGGCTGATCGCCGCGAGCGTGCGGAACGACAGTCGCTCAGCCCCGGCGACGAGGCTGCGCCCGGCAACCCCGGTCGTCACCTGCCCCGGGAACAGCGCGACGGTCGAGGTGATGTTCGCCAGCCGCGGATCGAGCCCCGATAGGATCAGCGCCGGCAGGGTGACGAACGACCCGCCCCCGGCGAGCGCGTTCTGCGCCCCCGCCCAGACACCGGCGACGAAAAGAAGCGCGAGAAGGAGCATGTTGCCCGCGTGGGGCGTTGGCGGAGCCTCGTCAAGCAGGAGCAGGCATGAAGTTTCCCGGTATCCGCACCGTCCCGACGCCGGCAACGACGCTCGTCGCGATCTGCAAGAAGTGCGGCAAGAAGGTCGGCGGCGGTTTCGGCGACGGCGGCAAGAAGTCGCTCGCCAAGGCGCTGGTGCGGCACCTCGACCTGCCGAAGTGGAAACGCTCGCCGATCCGCATCGTCGAGACCGGCTGCATGAAGCTCTGCCCGCGCCGCGCGGTGGCGGTGACGACGAGCAACAACCCGGGGCTGGTCTATGTCGTGCCGGAGGAGACGCCGGTGATCGACATCGCGACGCAGCTGGGGCTGACGGCAGGGTAGAGCGGGTCGAGCCATGCCGGCCCCGACGCATTTGGCGGCCGGTTTGGCGAGACAATCCTACGCTAAGTTCAAAATAAATTCACACGAACGCACGTTGAATCACCATGCATTCTGCGGCGACGGTTCGAAATCTGCCCTTGACGGGGTAGCGGCGCCTCGCGCGGTGACGGCCAGCCAACGATGCGAAAGATCGCGCCGCGGCAAGCACACGCCAACTCGACCTGCAGACGATACCCCATCACCCGGGCTGTAGGACAGCGAAACTGGACGGTCAGCCCTTCGACGGGACCGCATCGCCACACGAATAAGCTTCGCGATAACTCCGCCCGAAGCACGCGATGAGCCGGTCGACCACGTCGAGGTTTATCGGCCATGGCGGGGCCGCAACCGGGTTGCCGTTGGTATCCACCGCCGTCCAGTCCGCCGGCTTGGGGCGCTTCGCCAGCCGGTCACGGACGGCGAGCAGGCGAGGACGGTCATGGCGCAGGAACGCTATGGTTGCGTCGACGTAGTCGTTCCAGCCGTCTTCGTCGGCATGATGACGGCCCTTCTCCAGCAGGGCGATTGCGGCATCGGTTTCGCCGAGTTCGGCGCGCAATTGCCCTTCGTGCCAGTAGAGCGTGCCGATTCGGCTCTGCACCCGCTCGCGATAATAGCGCAGGACGTCCGCCGCCTTGGCCGTACAACCCGGCGTCGCAGCGAGCGGACGCCAACCGCCGTTCATGTCCTGATCGAAGGCGTCGATGCCAAGAGCCAGG
>CAXTPH010000226.1:0-4343 GCA_964245955.1 uncultured Sphingomonadaceae bacterium
CCAATACCCCTCGCCCATGAGGTGATTGGTGGACATCGCGCGGTCGCCTTCGACGAGACGCCCCCGCCATTCCGGATCGTCGCTCCAACCGCCGACGTCGATTTCGGTTGCGATGCGAAACCATGCGGCGTTGCAGTCGTGGTGGTTGGGCTGCCTGAGATCCAGTTGTCTCGGCAGCATCCGGTTGCGGCCAGAGGCATCGACCATCCACCGAGTCGTGGTCTGGGTGACCGCGTCGCCATTCTGAACGGACACGGTGTGGGGACGGTCGTCGGAGCCGAACTCCACCCGACGCACCCTGCCCACGGCGATCTCGACGCCCTCCGACAGGCAGCGTCGACGAAGTTCGTTCTCCAACCTCCCACGGTCGATTTGATAGGTGACCTGCGGCACGAACGAAGAACTGCCCAGCTCCATTCGTCGTGCGATGTCGGTGTTCCCTTCGTCCGAAAAGAACATCCGCAGGCCCATCTTTCGAATGTGTTCAGTGCTCAAATGGTCGGCCAAACCCAGGCGGTCCCGTAAGTAGTGCGCCGATACCTCCACGGTCGACTCGCCGACCGTGTGGGTGATCTCGGGTGCCGGCTGCGCGGGGTCCATTTCGGGCTCGGGCGCGCCGGGCACGGGAAGTTCGGGCGGCTGCTCGGTCGGCAGCAACGGCTGGGGCATGTCGGGGGTTGAGGCCATTGCACTTCTCCGGTGGATGAGTTGTGATCTAAACATAAGAACGCGGGGAGTGGGTGCAAATGACCGATCTGAGCGGACGCGCGATCGCCCTGACCGGCGCCGGCAGCGGGATCGGCCGCGCGCTGGCACTGCTCCTCGCGAGCAAGGGCGTCCGCCTCGCGCTCGCCGACAAGGATGCGGCGGGACTCGGCGAAACCAAGGCGCTGCTGGGCAACTCGCCTGCGACGACGACCGTCCTCGACGTTACCGACGACGCCGCGATCAAGGGCTGGATCGACGAGGCGGCGCGCGAGTTCGGCGGCCTCGACGGCATCATCAACAACGCCGGGCTGTCGGTGATCGCACCGTTCGCCGACTGCCCGGCGGCCGATTTCGACCGGGTGATGGACGTCAACTTCGGCGGCGTCGTCTCGGGCTGCCGCCATGCGCTGCCGCACCTCCGCAGCCGCGACGCGGGGTGGATCGTCAATATTTCGAGCGTGTTCGGCATGATGGGTTATCCGACCCAGTCGGCGTACAACGCCTCGAAGTTCGCCGTCCGCGGCTTGACTGAGGCGCTGTACCTCGAACTCGGGCAGACCGATCCGCACATCCGCGTGATCCGCGTCCACCCCGGCGGGATCAAGACCAACGTCGCGCGCAACGCCAAGTTCATCGCCGCCATGCCGGGTCAGGCCGGCGCAATGGACGACGGCGACGCCTTCGAAAAAGCGGCGCGGACCACGCCGGCGCAAGCCGCGGCGACCATCGTCGCGGGGATGGAGCGCGGAGCCCCGCGCGTCCTGATCGGTCCCGATGCCAAGATGATCGACCTGCTGACCCGCTTCTTCCCGGTGTCGTATTACAAGCGGATCGGCGCGTTCCTCGGCGGCGGCAGCCGCTGAGCGACTCGCGCGCGCGGCCGGGGCAGCGGCGGGCGAAGTTGACAAAGTTGTCGGTTGTCACCGGTTTTCGACCCCGTCTGCACCCCGCTCGCCGTCGTGAAGTTGACAAAGTTGATCGTTGTCACCGGTTTTGCGGGCAAGACGCGCGTTCGCCGCGGATGCGGCACGACGGGTGCGGGGCGGACGGGGTGGGGACATCGCGGCGTCTCCTCGATCGATCAACCGGGAAACGTCTCACGAACCGCGGGGTGTAGGACAGCGCTTTCTACGCGGCGATGCTCGGGCGTGATCCGACCCGCGCGAACCAGTCGGCGAGCGCGGGCGTGTCGTCGAGCGTGACGAGACCGACGGCACGACCGAAGTCGAGCGTGCTCCACAACGCGATGTCGGCGATGCTGAACCGCTCGCCCGCGACGAAGGCGGTGCCGATCTCGCGGTCGAACCAGCCAAGCGCGGCGGCGACCTTCGCCCGGTTGCTCTCGCCGAAGTCCTTGAACTGCGGCACGACGACGGCGGCGGTCAGCGGATGGGTATGCATCCAGACCATCGCCAGCGGCACGCCGAGGATCGTCTCGACCCGGCGCAGCGCCATGTCGACGAGCGCGCGGTCGAGCGCGTCGGTGCCGAACAGCGGCGGTTCGGGATGGAGCGCGTCGAGGTAGCGGCAGATCGAGATCGACTCGGCGATCACCGTGCCGTCGTCGAGTTCGAGCGCGGGGACCTGCCCGCGCGGGTTCTTCGCGAGGAACGCCGGGGCCTTGTGCTCGGCCTTGAAGATCGCGAGGTCGGTGACCGGGATCGTCACCCCCTTTTCGCCGAGGAAGATCGTCACCCGGCGCGGATTCGGCGCGGGCGCGGCGGCGCTCCACAGCATCATGTTATATTCTCCCCTATCTTGCCGTCATCCCCGCGAACGCGGGGACCCATATCCCAGAGACTTAGCGGCGTTACTCGCGGCTGTACGCTCGACGTCGGCTCACCAATCCGGCTGGGGTTATGGGTCCCCGCCTTCGCGGGGATGACGAGAAGGTTGATCTGCACGCATCAGCATTTTCGCCGCGTCCCCGGGCGACAATTTGTCCGATTCGCGGTCGACGAGCAAGTTCGCCCGGCGCATCGCCTCGACCGAGATCGATCCGACCAGGGGACGCAGCGCGGCACCGAGCGACCCGTCCTTTGCCCGCGCCGGCGACACCAGCAGCAGCGCGTCGTACGCCGGGATCGCCCCTTTCGGGTCGGTCAGCACGACGAGGTCCTGCGCCGCGATCCGTCCGTCGCTCGAGAAGGCCGAGATGACGTCGGCCTCGCCACTCGCGAGCGCGCGGTACATGAAGGTCGGCTCGAACGACTTGTGCGCCTTGAAGGTCAGCGCGTAGGCGTCGCGCAGGCCCGCCCATTCGGGGCGCGACAGGAATTCGATGTCGGCCCCGAGCGTCAGCGTCGGCGCGACGCGGGCGAGGTCGGCGATCGAGACGAGATGGAGCCGGGTGGCGAGATCGCGGCGGACGGCGAGGACATAGGCATTCTCGAACCCGAGCGGGCCGACGACGCCGACCCCGTAGCGGGTCCGCAGCTCGCGGGTGAGGCGATCGAGCATCGCCGCGCGCGGCAGCTTCTCGCCATGCCCGAGGATGCCCGTCCACAGCGTCCCCGCATAGTCGACATAGACATCGATATCGCCGCCCGCGAGTGCGCGGAACGCGACCGCCGAGCCGAGGCCGGTCCGCTGCGTCATCGCGCGCGGGGCGAGGCGGGCGGCGATGACATCGGCGAGGATATATTGCTCGGAGAAGTTCTTCGCGCCGACGACGATCGGCTTATCCGCCGCCGTCGCCCCGAGCTGCGGCACGACCGCGAGCGCGCCGATCAGCATCAATCCGGCGGCACCGGCGAACATCCGCGCCCGCGACCCTGTCCCAAGTCCCGCCTCGACCAGCCCGAGCAGCGCGTCGACCGCGACCGCGAGCGCCGCTGCCCCGGCGCAGCCGACGAGGACGGCGACCCAGTTCTCGGTCTGAAGCCCGGAGAAGATGAAATCGCCGAGGCACGCCGCGCCGACCGCCGTCGCCAGCGTCGCCGCGCCGATCGTCCACACCGCCGCGGTCCGCACCCCCGCCATGATCACCGGCGCGGCAAGCGGAAGCTCGACCTGCAGCAACCGCTGACGCGGGGTCATGCCGACGCCGTTCGCCGCCTCGACGACGTCGCGGTCGACCCCCATCAGCCCGTTCAACCCGCCGCGCAGCAGCGGCAGCAGCGCGTAGAGCGTCAGCGCCAGCAGCGCGGGCAGGAAGCCGAGTACCGGCAGCGTCCCCCCGGTGACGCCGCGCACCGCGAGCAGCGCCGGGTAGAACAGCGCGAGCAGGGCCAGCGCCGGGATCGTCTGGACCAGCCCCGCCGCCGCGAGCGCCGCCCAGCGCGCGCCGGGCCGGGTCCGGGTCAGCAGCACCAGCGGCGTCGCGACGACGATCGCGAGCCCGAGCGCGGCGGCGCTGAGCGTGACGTGCGCGGCGAGCTTGACCGGCAGTTCGGCGAGTGCTGCGGCGAGCGCCGGGCTCATGCCAGCATCGCCGCGAGGCGTTCGGCCTGGCGGCGCGGCGACGCGATCATCGCCGCGACCGCGGGGTCGGCGTGGCCGCGCATCAGTTCGGCGGGGCTGGCGTCGGCGGCGATCCGCCCGCCCGCGACGACGATCACCCGGTCGGCGAGGAGCAGCGCCTCCTGCATGTCGTGGGTGACGACGACGCTGGTCAGGCCGAGGTCGTCGTGGAG
>CAXTPH010000227.1:0-4294 GCA_964245955.1 uncultured Sphingomonadaceae bacterium
CGATCTTCTTCGAGATCATCCAGCGCAAGGGCAACGACGGCTTCGGCGAGGGCAACTTCAAGGCGCTGTTCGAGAGCCTCGAGCTCGATCAGGTGCGGCGCGGCGTGATCCCGGGGAAGGTGGAGGCGTGAGGCTGACCGGGTTCGGCAACCATTTCGCCACCGAGGCGGTCGCCGGCGCGCTGCCGGTCGGGCGCAACAGCCCACAGCGCCCGGCGTTCGGCCTCTATGCCGAGCAGCTCAGCGGCACCGCCTTCACCGCGCCGCGCCACGAGAATCGGCGGTCGTGGCTCTACCGGCTGCGCCCGAGCGCATCACATCCGCCGTTCGTCCGCTACGACGGCGCATCCGACTTCGCCCCCGGCACGGTCGACGACCCGCTGCCCCCCAACCGGCTGCGCTGGGACCCGCTGGCGCTGCCGTCCGCGCCGCTCGACCTGATCGATTCGATGACGACGATGGTCGCCAATCGCGATCCCGCCAGCCTCGAGGGCGTCGCGGTCCACCTCTACCGCGCCGCGAAGGACATGACCGACCGCGCCTTCGTCGACGCCGACGGCGAATTGCTGTTCGTGCCGCAGGCGGGACGGCTGACGCTGCTGACCGAGCTCGGGCGGCTCGATGTCGCGCCCGGCGAGATCGCGCTCGTCCCGCGCGGCGTCCGCTTCCGCGCGCTGCTGCCCGACGGCACTGCGCAGGGCTATGTCGCCGAGAACCACGGCAGCCTTTTCCGCCTGCCTGACCTCGGCCCGATCGGCGCGAACGGCCTCGCCAACCCGCGCGACTTCGTCACCCCCGAGGCATGGTTCGAGGACCGCGATGCGCCGTTCGAGCTGATCCAGAAATACCTCGGCAGCCTGTGGACGACGCGGCTCGACCACAGCCCGCTCGACGTCGTCGCATGGCACGGCAACCTCGCGCCATGGACCTACGATCTCGCGCGCTTCAACACGATCGGCAGCGTCAGCTTCGACCATCCCGACCCGTCGATCTACACCGTACTGACCTCGCCGTCGGCGGTGCCGGGGCGGGCGAATGCCGACTTCGTCGTCTTCCCGCCGCGCTGGCTCGTCGCCGAGGACACGTTCCGTCCGCCGTGGTTCCACCGCAACATCATGAGCGAGTGCATGGGGCTGATCCACGGCGCCTACGACGCCAAGGCCGACGGTTTCGCGCCCGGCGGCCTGTCGCTGCACAACCTGATGTCGGGTCATGGTCCCGACCTCGCGACGTGGGAAAAGGCGAGCACCGCCGACCTCGTGCCGCACAAGCTCGACGGGACGATGGCGTTCATGGTCGAAAGCTGCTGGCCGTTCCAGCCGACCCGCTTAGCCCTCGACCGCGCCCAGCCCGACTATGACGCCGCCTGGGCCGGCTTCCCCAAGGCCATCCTGCCCAAGGACACTGCATGAAGCTCGCCAGTCTCAAGCACGGCCGCGACGGGCGGCTCGTCGTCGTGTCGGACGATCTCGCGTGGTGCGCCGCCCCGCCGCCGGCGTGGCCGACGCTGCAGGCCGCGCTCGACGACTGGCACCATGCCGAGCCGGTGCTGCGCGGGGTCGCCGAAAGCCTCGCCCACGACGCCGTCCCGCACAGCCGGTTCCACGAGCGCGAGGCGGCAGCGCCCTTGCCCCGCGCGTACCAATGGGCCGACGGCTCGGCGTATGTGAACCATGTCGCGCTCGTCCGGCAGGCGCGCGGGGCCGAGATGCCGGCGACCTTCTGGACCGACCCGCTGATGTACCAGGGCGGGTCGGACCAGTTCATCGCGCCGCGCGATCCGATCCCGTTCGTCGACGACACCTGGAGCCTCGACCTCGAGGCCGAGGTCGTCGTCGTCACCGGCGATGTGCCGCGTGGGGCGTCGCGCGACGAAGCGCTCGCGGCGATCCGCCTCGTCGGGCTCGTCAACGACGTCTCGCTGCGTGGGCTGATCGCGCCCGAACTCGCCAAGGGCTTCGGCTTCGTCCAGTCGAAGCCGGCGAGCGCGCTGTCGCCGGTGTTCGTCACCCCCGACGCGCTTGGGCAGCGCTGGCGCGACGGCAAGCTCCACGGCACCCTGGCGGTCGACCTCGACGGCCAGCCGTTCGGGCGCGCCGACGCGGGGGACGACATGACCTTCGACTTCGGCACGCTGATTGCCCACCTCGCCAAGACGCGGGCGATCGGCGCGGGGAGCGTCATCGGCTCGGGCACGGTGAGCAACCGCGGTGCCGATGGCGGCCCCGGCTTACCGGTCGCGGCGGGCGGGCGCGGCTACAGCTGCATCGCCGAGGTCCGCGTCGTCGAGACGATCACCGGCGGCGCGGCGACGACGCCGTTCCTCCGCCCTGGCAACGTGGTCCGGATCGAGATGCTCGACGAGCGGCATCATTCGATCTTCGGCGCGATCGAACAGACGGTCGTCGCCGACTGATCGCGGACCGGCTGCCGACACAGGTCGAGCGCGCGCCTCTCAGTCGCGCGGCGCCGACAAGGCCGCGGTGATCGCGGCGCGGTCGGCGTCGGTGGCGATCCAGCGTGTGGCGAAACGGCCGTGCGCGCCGAGTACCGCGTCGACGATACCGTCTCGGCCCGCCGCCCGCCAGCACGCCGCCAGCGCCGCGGCGTCGGGATCGTCGACCGGGGGCCCGTCGCCGCGGACATGGTCGAGCCACGCCGCGAGCGCGCGCAGGATGGCCGGGCAGGCGACCCCGTCGGCGCGCCGCGCGGCGAGCGTGTCGAGCCAGCGCTGCGGGATCTTCTGCGAACCGTCCATCGCGATCTGCGCGAGCCGGTGGTTGAGCGCGGGGTTGGCGAAACGTGCCATCAGCGCGGCGGCGTAGCCGCTGAGGTCCTGCCCGGGCGCGGGGGTGAAGCTCGCCGCCGCTTCGTCGCGCATCAGCCGGTCGACGAGCGGCCCGATCGCGGGGTCGGCGACCGCCTCGTGGACGAAGCGCAGGCCGCGCGCGAGACCAAGATAGGCGAGCGCCGAATGCGCGCCGTTGAGCATCCTGAGCTTGGCGGTCTCGTACGGGGCGACGTCGGCGACGAATTCGGCCCCGCCCGCCTCCCAGCGCGGGCGGTCGCCGGCGAAGCGGTCCTCGATCACCCATTGCCGGAACGGCTCGGCGACGACGGCGGCCTCGTCGCGGACGCAGAGGTGCGCCGCGATCCCGGCGCGGTCGGCCGCGGTCGGCGCGGGGACGATGCGGTCGACCATCGTCGACGGGCAGGCGCACGCCGCGTCGAACCAGTCGGCGAGGCCGGGATCGCGCGACGCGAGCACCCGCCGCAGCAGCGTCGCCAGAAGTTGCCCGTTTGCCGCGAGATTGTCGCAACTGACGGTCGGCAGCCCCGCCCCGCTGGCATCACGCCGCCGCGCGAGCCCGTCGGCGAGGAAACCGTAGAGGCTGACTGGCACCCCGCCGCCAAGGTCGGGCAACGCCGGATCGAGCCCGCCGCCGGGCGCGCGCCAATAGCCTTTCTCGGTCACCGTCAGGCTGACGATCCGCGTCGACGGCGCGGCGATCGCGGCGACGATCGCCGCCGGGTCTTCGGGCGCGACGAGGACGCGGCGGACCGCGCCGATCAGCCGGGTGGCATCGCCGCCGCCGTCGCGGGTGGTGACGGTGTAGAGTCCGTCCTGCGGCGCGAGCGCGTCGCGGACCTCGGGCGAGCGCAGCGAGACGCCGGTGATCGCCCAGTCGCGGTCGCCGGCATCCATCGCATCGTCGGTATAGACCGCCTGGTGCGCGCGGTGGAACGCGCCGATGCCGAGATGGACGATGCCGCAGCCTTGCGCGTCGCGGTCATAGGCCGGGCGCTTGACGTCGCCTGGCAGTGCGACGCCGGGGGCGAGCCTCACAGCCGGTACGCGCGCTTGGCGAGGCCGTAGCTGAGGTCGACCGCGAGTTCGGCTGCTTCCCAGTCCTCGAGCCGGTGCTCGGCAACGAGCTGCGCGAGAAAGCCGCAGTCGATTCGCCGGGCGACGTCGTGGCGCGCCGGGATCGACAGGAAGGCGCGGGTGTCGTCGTTGAAGCCGACGGTGTTGTAAAAACCCGCCGTCTCGGTGACCTGCTGGCGGAAGCGGCGCATCCCCTCGGGGCTGTCGTGGAACCACCAAGCAGGGCCGAGCCGCAGCGCCGGATAATGCCCGGCGAGCGGCGCGAGTTCGCGGGCGTAGCTCGTCTCGTCGAGGGTGAAGAGGATCAGCGTCAGCCGCGGGTCGTTCCCATACTTCGCCAGCAGCGCGCGGAGCGCATGGACATAATCGGTCCGCGTCGGGATGTCGGCGCCCTTGTCGAGACCAAACC
>CAXTPH010000228.1:0-4293 GCA_964245955.1 uncultured Sphingomonadaceae bacterium
ATGCTCCGACCGGCGGAAATAGGGGAGGACGTCGCCCCACCCCCAGCCGGTCAGGCCGAGCTGCGCCCAGCGGTCGTAGTCGCTCGCATGCCCGCGAATATAGACCATGCCGTTGATCGACGACGACCCGCCGAGCACGCGTCCGCGCGGCCAGTACATCGCTCGATTATTCATCTCGGCCTGCGGCACCGTCCAAAAGCCCCAGTCGTGCGGGCTCGGCTTGTCGGGCGGGATGATCTGCGCGATCCCGCCGGGCATGTTGATCATCGTGCCGTTGTCGCGCCCGCCGGCTTCGAGCAGCAGGACGCGCGTCGCCGGATCGGCCGACAGGCGGCTGGCGAGGACGCACCCCGCCGAACCCGCGCCGACGATGATGAAATCGTAAGTGTCGCTCATCCTGCGAGCCCTCCCCAGAGCTTCGACGCCAGTCTAGGCGCTTGGGGCAGCGGGGCAAGCGTGCGGATCGGCACTGGCGTGCACCTCGGTCGCGACGCGCGCGAAGACCGCGACGACCGTTGCCGGTTCGGCGGCGGTGACCGCACCCTCGGCGACTTCGGCGGGTGACCACAGCCACGACCGCGCCGGGTCGTCGAGCATGTCCCACGCCGGGAACATCCGCGTGTCGATCGCGATCGAACTCAGCGTCGTGATATCGAGATGGCGATCGTCGCGGACAATCCGTGCATAGGCCGCTGTGACCGCGTCGTCGGGGCCTTCGAGCAGCTGCAGATAAATGTCGTGGCGGCAGATCAGCGCGCCGGTCAGCCCGTCGCGCCGGTTGTTCCGCCGCGCCGCGACCAGGATGCCGCCGAGCGTGGCCGCGTCATAACCGAACGGTTGCGACGAATAGATCAGCTGCCGAATCGTCATTCGCGCGTCTCCCCGGGTCGTTGATCGGCATGCTAAGCGATGTCTCGCGACGCGTCGCCCCCTTCACATCGCCGCAGCGCACTGCCACATGACGGCGATGAGCGATCCCGCCGCACTTGTTGCCGCCGCGCCGTACGGGCGGGTCGAGATCGTGTCGCCGCTTGTCCGCCGCGTCCTTGCGCGTAATCCGTCGCCGTTCACCTACACCGGCACGGGGACGTACATCGTTGGGCCCAAAGGGGCTGGCGCGACGGTCGCGATCATCGATCCCGGCCCCGACGACGCCGACCATGTCGCCGCGTTGCTCGCTGCGGTCGCGGGCGAGACGGTGAGCCATATCGTCGTCACCCACACCCACCGGGACCACTCGCCCGCTGCCCCGGCGATCAAGGCAGCAACCGGCGCGGTTGTCGTCGGCTGCACGCGGCTGGTGCTCGACGACGCCGGCCCGCGCGCCGATGCGGGGTTCGACCGGACCTACGATCCCGACGTCGTTCTCGCCGATGGCGACAGCGTCAGCGGCCCCGGCTGGACGCTGACCGCGCTTCACACCCCCGGCCACACGTCGAACCATCTGTGCTTCGCGCTCGCCGAAGAGCGGGCGCTGTTCAGCGGCGATCACGTCATGGGCTGGTCGACGACCGTCGTTTCGCCCCCCGACGGCGACATGGCGGCGTATATGGCGAGCCTGCGACTGCTGCTCGACCGCAACGACGCGGTCTATTACCCAACCCATGGGAGCCCGATCCCCGAGCCGCAGCGGCTCGTGCGCGGCCTGATCACCCACCGCAAGCAGCGCGAGACGCAGATCCTCAAGAGCCTCGCCGACGGTCCGAAGTCGGTGCCCGATATGGTCGCGGGGATGTACGCGAGCATCGACCCCCGCCTCCACCCGGCGGCGGGCCTGTCGGTGACGGCGCATTTGATCGATTTGCAGACGCGGGGCGAAGTCGTCAGCGACGGCGACGCTTGGGCGATCGCGGCGTGAGAACGCGGTCGGCACTCGCTGTCGTCGTCGCGCTAATCGTCGCGGTCGGGGTCGGAACGGTCTATGCCCCGGCGATCAACCGCGCGCTCGACCGCGACCCCGACGGGGCGCGCGTCGCCAGCGCCGTGCTGACGAGCGTCCAGAAGCAGCGCCGGCTCGTCGTGCTCAGCGCGACGGTTACTGTGACCCGTCCCGCGCATCGCCAAGCGTTATTCGGCCTAATTAATGCCAGCAAGACGCTGATCGTGCCGGGCACGATGCGCTACGAGCTCGACTGGTCGCGGCTCAAGACCGACGACCTCCGCTGGAACAAGGACACCAAGCGGTTGACGGTGACGATCCCCGACCTCGAGATCGCCGGCCCCGATATCCAGTTCAAGCGGATCACCGAATACAAGGACGGCGCCCTGATGCTCGCTTTTACCGGCGTCGAGCGCGAGCTCGACGCGGAAATCCGCGGCGCCACCGATGCACGCTTCGTCGGCGAGGCGCGCAATCCGCTACTGATCGATCTCGCGCATAAGCAGGCGATCGCCGCGGTCCGCGAGGTTTTCGTCATGCCGCTCGTCGCCGTCGGCATCACCGCGCCCGATGTCGTAGTCCGGTTCGCGCAGTCACGGAGCTAGGCCATGGACGCCCGCCTCAACCTGTTCGGCTCGACCGTTCCCCCCGGCATCGACCTCCACGCCGAGATCGCCCGGCTGCGCAAGGAGCGCAACGCCGTCATCCTCGCGCATTATTATCAGGACCCGGTGCTTCAGGACCTCGCCGATTTCGTCGGCGACAGCCTCGACCTCAGCCGCAAGGCCGCCGCGACCGACGCCGACGTCATCGCCTTCTGCGGGGTCAAGTTCATGGCCGAAGTGGCGAAGATCCTGTCCCCCGACAAGATTGTCGTCCTGCCCGACCTCAAGGCCGGGTGCAGCCTTGAGGATTCATGCCCGCCCGACGAGTTCGGTGCGTTCCGCGCCGCGCACCCCGACCACATCAGCCTGACGTACATCAACTGCTCGGCGGCGGTGAAGGCGCACAGCGACATCATCGTCACCTCATCGTCGGCCGAGAAGATCATCAACCAGCTGCCGCGCGACCAGAAGATCCTGTTCGCCCCCGACAAGCACCTCGGCGCGTGGCTAAACCGCAAGACCGGGCGCGACATGCTGCTGTGGGACGGGACATGCATCGTCCACGAGCGCTTCTCGGTGACCGAGCTGCTCAAACTCAAGGCATTGAACCCCGCCGCGCCGGTCCTCGCGCACCCCGAATGCCCGGCGGCGATCCTCGACCTCGCCGACTATGTCGGTGCGACGAGCGGCATCCTCGATTACGCGCTCAAGTCGCCCGAGCCGACGCTGATCGTCGCCACCGAGCCGAACATCATCCATCAAATGCAGCTCAAGGCGCCGCACAAGACCTTCATCGGCGCGCCGGGGGCCGACGGCAACTGCGGCTGCAACATGTGTCCGTTCATGGCGATGAATACGCTCGAGAAGCTGTATCTCTGCTTGCGCGACCTGACGCCGGTGATCGAGGTGCCCGAGGCGATCCGCGTGCGCGCGAAACTGCCGCTCGACCGCATGCTCGACATGGCGAGCGCGGTAACGCCGGTGCCGGTGACGGGGGATTGAAGATCGGCATCGTCGCCGGCGCCGCAGCCGGGGTCGCGCTCACGCTCTTAGCCGTCGCCTTTTTCGCGCAACGCCGTTTCATCTACCCCGCCCCGCGCCCGGTTGGCTCGATCTCGGCCCCCGGCTTCGACCGGGTCGTCTTACACACAGCGGATGGCCTCGATCTTGCCGCGCTATACCGACCCGCGAACGGGCGCCGGACGGTCGTGTTCTTTCACGGCAACGGCGATAGCCTGCAGGGATCGCTGAGGGCGACCCAGGCGATCGCCGCCGCGGGGTATGGTGTGCTTTTGCCCGAATATCGCGGCTATGGCGGCAACCCCGGATCGCCGAGCGAAAGCGGCCTGTACGCCGATGCCCACGCGGCGACCGCGTTCCTGCGCCGGCAAGGCGTGAGCCCGGACGATATCGTTGCCATCGGCAATTCGCTCGGATCGGGTCCGGCGACCGAGGTCGCGACCGACGAACGGCTTGGCGGCCTAATCATCGTATCGGGCTTTACCAGCCTGCCTGCGGTCGCCGCTGACGCCACGGGGCTGCCGATCGCATTGCTCATCCGGGACAAGTTCGACAACGCGACGAAACTCGCGCGGTCGACAACGCCGACGCTGATCCTGCACGCCGACGACGATCGCGTCATTCCGATTGCGCACGGCCAACGCCTGGCGCTGGCGAGCAAGACATACCTGATGGTGTTCGCGGGCGGCGGTCACGGCTTGGCGTATGGGCCGGGAGCCGGAAAGGCCGAAGTTCGATGGCTGGAGGGGCTTGGCCACCCCGGCAAAATCGAACAGCCGACTCCAAGCC
>CAXTPH010000229.1:0-4292 GCA_964245955.1 uncultured Sphingomonadaceae bacterium
GGAAGGGCCGCAGAGCATGAACACGCCGACCGGCTTGTTCGGATTGTCGAGCTTGGCGCGGCTCGTCTGCATTCGCTTGGCGATCGCCTCCATCGCATGATCCTGACCGATCACGCGCTTCTTGAGATTGGCGGCGATCTGCAGCACCCCGGCGATCTCGTCCTTGACCATCCGTCCGACCGGCACCCCGGTCCAGTCGCCGACGACGCTGGCGACGGCGTTGGCGTCGACCTGCGCGAAGACCATAGGATTGTCGCCCTGCGCAGCGTGCAGGTCGTCCATCGCGGTGCGGAGCTGGGTGTCGAGCTCACCGGTCTCGCTGCCGGCCTCGCTCGCCTCCGACCGCGCGGCGCGGGTGGCGATGACCGCCGCGACTGCGGCCTTCTCGGCGTCCCACTTGGCGCGGACCGCCTCGAGCGACGCGCGCGCGCCTTCGAGCTGGCCGTCGACCTCGGCGATGCGCTTCGGGTCGCCCATCGCCGACGCCGCCTCGCGGACCGAGATTTCGCGCTCGACCTCGAGCAGTTCGACGCGCCGGTGACGGTCCTCGACCGGGGCCGGGGTCGCGTGCTGGCTGACCGCGACGCGGGCGCACGCGGTGTCGAGCAGGCTGACCGCCTTGTCGGGGAGCTGGCGCGCCGGGATGTAGCGCTGGCTGAGCTTGACCGCGGCTTCGAGCGCCTCGTCGAGGACGATGACCTTGTGGTGCTTGACCATCGCGTCGGCGACCGAGCGCAGCATCGCGATCGCCTTGTCGGTCTCGGGCTCGCCGACGTTGACCGTCTGGAAGCGCCGGGTCAGCGCCGGGTCCTTCTCGAAATACTGGCGGTATTCGGCCCAGGTCGTCGCCGCGATCGTCCGCAACTTGCCGCGCGCGAGCGCCGGCTTGAGCAGGTTCGCCGCGTCGCCGGTGCCGGCAGCCCCGCCGGCACCGATCAGCGTGTGCGCCTCGTCGATGAAGAGGATTACCGGTTTCGGCGACGCCTCGACCTCGTCGATCACCGCACGCAGCCGCTTCTCGAACTCGCCCTTGACGCTCGCCCCCGCCGACAACAGCCCGATGTCGAGCGAGCGCAGCGTCACGTCCTTCAATACCGGCGGCACGTCGCCGTCGGCGATGCGGCGGGCAAAGCCCTCGACCACCGCGGTCTTGCCGACGCCGGCCTCGCCGGTCAGGATCGGGTTGTTCTGCCGCCGCCGCAGCAGGATATCGATGCACTGGCGGATCTCGGCGTCGCGACCGACGATCTTGTCGATCTCGCCCGACCGCGCCTTCGCCGTCAGGTCGACCGAGAATTTCGCCAGCGCGCTGTCGCCATCGGGCTCGCCGTCGCCCGCTGCCTCGGGCGCGCCGCCGCCGGCCGCGCCGCCCGTGCCCAGCTTGCCGCCTTCGCTCGCTTCGCCGCTCGACCCGAGAATGCTGCCGAAGCCCTCGCCGAGCTTGTCGGCGTCGATCTTGCGATATTCCTTCGAGACGCCGAGGACGACGTTGCGCAGGTTCGGCGTCTTGAGGATGCCGTAGAGCAGGTGGCCAGAGCGGACCTTGTTCGCGCCGAACATCAGCGAGGCGTAGAGCCAGCCCTTCTCGACCGCTTCCTCGACCTGGACCGAAAGATCGACCGCGCTCGCGCCGCGCGGCAGGCCGTCGAGCGCCGCGACCGTGTCGCGCCCGAGCGCGCCGTCGTCGAGGTTGAAGTGGCGCTTGATCGCGGCGAAGTCGCCATTGGCGTCGGCGTTGAGCGTATGCAGCCAATGGACCAGCTCGACATAGGGATTGCCGCGCAGCTTGGTGAAGCCGAACGCGGTCTCGATGCTTTTCAGCGCCGACGGTGCCAGCCGTCCGAAAAGTGCGCTTCTGCTGATTTCGGCCATCGTATTTCCCCTCTATGCCGCGCGCGCCGCGGCGTTGTCCCGCAATGCCAGGTCGCGACGCGTGCGGGCAGTCCCGCGCGGCGCGACCCAGCTCGTCCAGCCCAACCGGGTCTTGCCCAGCCGCGCCGGTTCGATCGCCGGCTCGGGGATCGTCACCCGGGCCCGCCAGTCGAGATGCTTCGGCAGCGCCGTCCGCGCCGCCTCGCCGAGCAGCCGGTTGGCATGGCCCCCCGGCAACAGGTCCTCGAGCCCCGCCATCGACGTCACGCCGATCTCGAAGGCGACGTCGAACTCGACCGCATAGAAGCGCCCGCCGAGCGTCGCACCCTGCCCCAGCCCGGCGTGGGCGCGGCCGATCCGCGTCAGCGCGTCGGCGGGAATCACGCGCCAGCGCCCGACCGCCTCGACCACCTTGACCGGGCGTTCGAGCAAATGGCTGAGCAGATCGCCGACTGCCGCCGCCGAGCGCAGCCCGGCGAGGTGCCCGGCGTACGGCAGCCGCCGCCAGCCGTCGAAGGCATCACCCGATTTGTCGGGCTTCGGCCGCGACGCCGCGTCGACGAAGCTGAGGTCGGCCGCCCCGCTCGTCGCGCCGATATAGCCGGCGAAGCGGTCGTCGGCGGGCCGGTCGGCCTGCGCGCAGCGGTCGGCCTCAGCCCAGGCACGGTAGAAACGCTGCAGCGCGCGCGCCGAGATCAGGTCGAGGAAATCGGCGAACGGCGTCTCCCCCTTCTTGCGGCGCTCGAAGATCGCCAGCTCGGTCAGATGGATCGGGAGCGCCCCCATTGGGCCGGTCAGTCCAAGGTGCTGCGACCGCGCCAGCGGCCGCCGCTTGCCGGGCACGAAACCCGCAAGCGTCGTCCGCGGGAAATCCTGCGACGGCTGGTGCGCAAGGTCGACCGCCTCGCGCGCCGGGTCGAGCGCCTCACCGATGCGCGGTCCATTCGGCGTCGACGCGTCGACTCCGCGCCAGAAAGCGAACGCCCCCCAGCGCGTCGGGTCGGCCTCGACCGCGGCGAGCAGCGCGGTCAGATGGTCGGTCGGTGTCCCTGCCATGCCCCCCACCCCCAAGACAGCCCGTTGTCGGCGCGTACCTCGCATTCGGCGAAGCTGTTGATCGTCGCGAATTCGGCGAGAAAGCGCGCGACGACGCTGGTGAACAGATAGGCGCTCGCCGCCTCGTAGCTGCCCATCGCCACCTGCAGCGTCAATTTCTGCCCGCGCTGGAAGGCGACGCGCATGTCGCCGGTCACCCGCCGCGTGACGTTGGTCGCGGTCAGCCCGACGATCCCCTGGATCTCACGGCGCAGCGCCGGCGCCTCGTCGCGGACATAGAGCGACAGATGGTCGGCAAGCAGGTCGGGCGCGCCGTCCGCGCGGACGAAGCCGTCGTGACCGGGCGCGAGGTGGCTGACGATCCGCCAGCCGCCATCGACCATGCCCATCGGCGGCTGCGGCCGCGTCGGCCCGCGCAGGATCGCGATCTTGGCGACGCCCTTGCTGTCGGTCATCGCCAGGTCGAGCGCCGCCGCCCCCGGGCGCAGCCGCGTCGCCAGCGCCCGGTTCGACACCAGCCCGCGCAGGCCCAGCTCGGTGATGCCCGACGCCAGCGCCGGCTCGCCGGGCGACGACAGGCTGATCCACGTTTCGGAGCCGATATAGTCGTTCTCGCGGCGCTTGCGTGTTTCGGCCTCGGACAGGCGGCGGAGCTTGCGGCGGAGCGAATAGAATAGCGGGCGGACTCCGCGCTGGGCCCGCCGGGCGTAGAGCGGCAGCGCCGGGATCCCGACCGCGTCGCCCTTGGCGAAGGCAGTAACTTCGTCGAGGCGATAGACCTCGTAATCGAGCGCGGCGGCGCGGTCCGGCAGGACGATGTGCTCGTGCGTCTTGTTGTCGACGATCGCGCGGTCGAACCGTTTCTCGAACAGATTGATCACCGGCGTGGCGAACAGGACGACGGTATCGCTCGACACCGCCGACCCGAGCGCCGGGATCGAGCGGCGGAACAGGATGACGATGTCGACCGCCTTGTCGGCGCGCGCCATGCCGGCCTTGAGCCCCGTCAGCCGGGCGAAGCGGAACTTCTCGGGCAGCGCGAAATATTCGGCGAGCAGGCGGTAGCCGCGGAACGACCGCGCCTCGTTCGGCAGCAACCCCTCGTCCTCGGCGAAACCGATCGCCTCGACCGGGCCGGCAGGCTCGATCCACGCCGACCGGCGGCCGCGCTCGGGGGCGACGACGCGGACCCCGACGCATTCGCTCAGCACCTGCTGGTGGACAAGGTTCGGCGTGTCGCCGCCGCCGTCGAAGAACAACGGCAGCGTGTCGATCCCCATCTCGGCGATCGCCGCTGCCGATGTCGCGTCGAGCCGCAGTCGCAGCGCCGCATCGCCCGGGGCGCCGTCGGTCGCCGCGGCGAC
>CAXTPH010000230.1:0-4278 GCA_964245955.1 uncultured Sphingomonadaceae bacterium
CGCTGAAAATCGTCCCCGTCGGCACCGAGACGCGATGCGACGCCGCCCCGCCGCCCGCGCCGAGCGCCGTGATCCGGGCCCAGCCGACATAGCCGTCGTCGCGGCACTGGCCCCAGGCCCAGCCATGCGCGATGTCAAACACCTTGAATTCTTCGCCGAACAACAAGGCGCTGACCGCGGGCGAAGCGTCGTCGGGCGACCCGCGCAACATCGTCGACGCGACCACCGTGCGCATGACCACGCCGTCGGCATAACGCGGGGCGATGACGTCGCCGGCAAGCATGATGTCGGCGAGATCGGCGCGGACGGCGTTGATCCGCGGATCGAGCCGCCGCGACGGTCCGGCGAGGTGCCCCTGCCTAGTGCGCGGTGCCGCGTCCATTGCGCTTGTGATCATGCCCCTCCGTTCGCTCGATGAGTTCGGCGAACTCTTCGAGGAAGGCAAGGCCCGTCGGTGTCTGTTCGACGAAAATGTTGCGCAGATCGGCGTCGTCCTTTTGCCGGCGCAGATAGCCAAGCGCGCCGAGCGTGTTGAGCGCGCGGGTGACGACCGGCTTCGACACGTGGAGGCGCGCCGCCAGTCCGCGGACCGTATGCGGCCCGGGCAGCAGGTACACGACCATCAAAAGCGCCATCTGGCGGTTGGTCAGGTCAGGCCGCGCCGACTGGACGTAATCGATCAGCGTTCCCATCCACGCGGCCAGCGGCTGCGTCGTCGGGAAACTCGAAACGCTGGTACTCATAAACAAACCCTCGCGTCGGTCAGCGCCCTCGACGGCGCGGACTTGCGACATCGGTTTAATCGCTTGGCGCGCGAAGTTGTTTCATGCCGGATACGATTCTTGTGGTCGCGCCCCGAAGCGTTGCTCGATCATCGCCCAGATCGCGCGCAGTCCCGTCGCCGCGCCGCCCTTCGGCCGCCCCGGTTTCGCCGACGGGTTCCACGCGAACAGGTCGATGTGCGCCCACGACGTCGCAGGGGCGACGAAGCGGTCGAGGAACAGCGCGGCGGTGATCGACCCGGCGAACCCGCCCTCGCCCGAATTGTCGATGTCGGCGATGCCCGACTTGATCATCTCGGCGTACGGCGCCCACAGCGGCAGCCGCCACAGCTGGTCGTGCGCCGCGATCCCCCCGGCGAGCAGGTCGGCGGCGAGGCGGTCGTCGTGGCTGAACAAGGCCGGCAGGTCGGGGCCGAGCGCGACTCGCGCCGCCCCGGTCAGCGTTGCCAGGTCGATCAACACCGCGGGCGCATCCTCCTGCGCCAGCGTCAGCGCGTCGGCGAGGATCAGCCGCCCCTCGGCATCGGTATTGCCGATCTCGACCGTCACGCCCGCGCGGGTTCGCAGCACGTCGCCGGGACGGAAGGCGTTGCCCGCGATCGCATTCTCGACCGCGGGCACGATCAGCCGCAGCCGAACCGGCAGGTCGGCCCCCATCACCAGCCGCGCCAGCGCCAGCGCGTGCGCCGCGCCGCCCATATCCTTCTTCATCAGCCGCATGCCCGACGCCGGCTTGATGTCGAGCCCGCCCGAATCGAAGGTCACGCCCTTGCCGACGAGCGTCAGCTTGGGATGGCCCGGGTCGCCCCACGTCAGGTCGATCAGCCGCGGCGCGACCGCGGCGGCGCGCCCGACCGCGTGAACCGCGGGGAAGTTGTCACGCAGCGCTTCGCCCGTGATAATCGTCACGCTCGCGCCGAAGCGCTCGCCCTCGCTGCGGATCGCGGCGGCGAGCGCGGCGGGGTCCATGTCGCCGGCGGGCGTATCGACGAGGTCGCGGACGAGCGCGGTCGCCTCGGCGAGTGCAACGGTCGCGGCGATCCCCGCGATGTCACGGGTCAGCAGGATCTTCGCCGCCACCGCGGGCGCCGCGCGGTAGCGGTCGAAACGATGCTGCGCCATCAGCCAGCCGAACGCCGCCGGCCCGGTCCCCTCGGCGAGCCGATACGTCCCCGCCGGCAGTTTCTCCGCCGCCGCCGCGAGCGCCCATGGATCGAGCGGCAGCGCGACCCCGACGAGCGCCGACCATTCGCCCGGCGCATCGCCGCCGACGACGACGACCTCGCCCGCCTTGCCCGCGAACCCCGCCGCCGCCACCGCCGCCCGGCCCCGCTCCCCGGCGGCGGCGAGCCACGCCGCGAGCGCAGCAGGATCGACGGGGGTCAGGGTCCTGGCCGATTGCCCGGCATCGGCGAGGAGGAGGCCCGCGAAGTCGGTCACGCTTGCACCAAATCGGTGGTTTCCAGTCGGAAGTTGACTAAGTTGTCACGAAGAGGGGGTAAAACCACCGCCTCTCTTTGCGAATGAGTCGCATCAAGTCTGTTGTTCGCACCGGCGGCGCAGGTGACGGGAAGGCGGGTTTCGGTCATCCACTCAGGCTAACCCGCACCGCGCCCCGTAGGACAGCGAAATCGTGGCCGTTGGGCGCGGCGGGGAATCGCTACAGCAGTGCCCGGAGCGCGCGCTCGGCTTGATCGAGCCGCGCGGCGAGACCCGGGTCTGGATCTTCGATCCACGCGACGGTGGCGTGAACGAAGGCGGCCATGCCGGCCTGCGCCGCGAGGATCGCGGGCAGATCGGCGACGCCGCGCGCCTGCAAGGCCCGCGCGAGCGCCGCGACAAGTGCCGCCGTCTTTGCGAGTTCGCGCTCGTGAAGCGCCGGCGAGGCCGAGATGACGGCGTGCCGCGGGACGGAGAACGGCCGGTTATCCTCGAGCAGCTGCCGGACCGAACGAAACGAGCGGAACAGCGTGTCGAGCGGGGCGAGGTCGGCCGGCGCATCGGCGATCGCGGACGTCAGGGCTTCGCGCAAGATCGACTCCCCGTCGAACAGCACCTCGCGCTTGTCGGGAAAATGCCGGAAGAATGTTCGCTCGGTGACGCCCGCGCGGGCCGCGATCTCCGCCGCCGTGGTCCGGTCGTAGCCGAGTTCGCTGAACATCGCCAACGCCGCGCGCTGCAGGCGCAGCCTGGCCGACTCCTCGTGACGTCCCATCGCACCCCCCGGTCTTGTCAGTGACTGACATATCGCTTATGTCAGTCACTGACGGCAGTTATATCGAGTTTCCGCCGCGAACTGCAAGGAGATCGACATGCGTGTATTTCTGACGGGAGCGACCGGCTGGATCGGTTCGGTCATCGTCCGCGACCTGCTGGCGGCGGGTCATTCGGTGGTCGGACTGGTCCGGTCGAAGGAGAAAGCCGAGGTGCTCAGCGCCGCCGGCGCCACGCCGCTGATCGGCGCGCTCGGCGATCTCGACGTGCTCCGCCACGGCGCGGAAAATGCCGAGGGCATTATCCATACCGCCTTCGGCCTCGACCTGGCCGAGATCGCCCAACTCGCCGCGGAGGATCGCACCGCGATCGAGACCTTCGGCGACGTCTTCGCCGGGTCGACCCGCACGATCATCGTCACCAGCGGCTTCCTGCAACTGACCCGCGAGACGGCGATGGAGACCGACCGGCCCGCCGTGATGCCCGCCTTTCCGCGCGCATCCGAACAGGCGGCGTTCGCCCTCGCCGACCGGGGGATCCATGCGAATGTCGTCCGCAACCCACGCTCGGTCCACGGCAAGGGCGAGACCCACGGCTTCGTGCCGATGCTGGCCGGCGTGGCGCGCGACAAGGGCGTCTCGGCGTATATCGGCGACGGACAGAACTTGTGGCCGGCGGTGCATCATCTTGACGCGGCGCGCGTCTACCGCCTCGCGCTCGAGCGCGGCGCGCGGGGCGAAGCGTATCATGCGGTCGCCGAGGATGGCGTTCCCTACCGCGACATCGCCGAGGCGATCGGCCGTCAGCTCGGCGTTCCGGCCAAGTCGCTGACACCGGACGAGGCCGACGCGCATTTCGGGCCGCTGGCGACATGGGTAGGCAACAACGGCCCGGCGTCGAACGCGTGGACGAGGGCAACCCTCGGCTGGACACCCCGACAGGTCGGGATCGTCGCCGACATCGAGCGCCCGGACTATTCGCAGTGAGCCGCGGCTGAGGCACGCTTGCTCCGCCGCGGCAGGTGCGCCTCATCCGGTAACGCCAACCAGCGCCCTTCCCTATTGACTACGGCTGTAGACGGAATAGATTACAGGTGTAGTCGATTCGAGGTCGAACGGTATGGAACGGATCAGCGAGGCCGAGGCGGCGGTGATGGCGGTGCTGTGGCACGACAGTCCGCTCGCCGCGCAGGACATCATCGAGCGCGTGCCGGCCGAGCGCGGATGGTCGGCGACCACGGTCAAGACGCTGCTCGCCCGCCTCGTGACCAAGCAAGCGGTGG
>CAXTPH010000231.1:0-4262 GCA_964245955.1 uncultured Sphingomonadaceae bacterium
GTGCGCTGGAGTGGGAATGATCCGTCGATGACCAATGAAATGACCACCACGGACCCGGCATCGCGCGCGGTCTGGAACCGCGAGGTGCTGCCGCCGGGTCCCGAGCAGGATGCCGTCGTGCGCGGCATCACCGGAGAGATCACCGAGAAGGGCTTCGTCGTCGCCAACCTCGACAAACTGGTGAACTGGGCGCGCACCGGCAGTCTATGGCCGCTCTCGTTCGGGCTGGCCTGCTGCGCGGTCGAGATGATCCACGCCTACATGCCGCGCTACGACCTGGACCGGCTCGGCATCATCCCGCGCGGTTCGCCGCGTCAGGCCGACGTGATGATCGTCGCCGGCACGCTGACCAACAAGATGGCGCCGGCGATGCGCCGGGTCTACGACCAGATGGCCGAGCCGCGCTGGGTGATCTCGATGGGCTCCTGCGCCAACGGCGGCGGCTACTACCATTACAGCTACTCGGTGGTGCGCGGCTGCGACCGCATCGTGCCGGTCGACATCTACGTCCCCGGCTGCCCGCCGACCGCCGAGGCGCTGCTGTACGGTATCCTCGCGCTCCAGCGGAAGATCCGGCGGACGGGGAGCTTTGACCGGTGAGCCGGGTGCCGTCACGCGCCCTTTGGGCTGGAGGGATGTACGCTCTGCTTGGGCTTGGCTTCGGCTTGTTTCTCGAAGATTACAATAAAGTGCCCACGGCTTTCCTGCCCGTCGCCGCGGCGCTGTATCTCGGTATAAGTGGGTACCGTCGTGCGCGTAACGAGCAGGAGCCGGAGGCATGAGCCACTGGCCGCAGACCAAATCGGACGACGGCGTCCAGGCGCGGATCGGGGCGCTGTTCGGCTCGGCGATCCGTGAGATCAGCGAGCACGCCGGCGAGCTGACCGTGCTGATCGTGCGCGACGCGATCGTCGACGTCGTCACCGGACTGCGCGACGATCCCGAACTCGCCTACGACCAGCTGATGGACCTGTCGGGGGCCGATTATCCCGAGCGCGTGTGCCGGTTCGACGTCAATTACCACCTGCTGTCGCTGACCAGGAACCGCCGCATCCGGGTCAAGCTCCACACCGACGAGACGCTGAGCGTGCCGTCGCTGACCGCGCTGTATCCGGTCGCGGGCTGGTTCGAGCGCGAGACGTGGGACTGTTACGGCGTCCAGTTCGACGGCAACCCCGACCTGCGCCGCATCCTCACCGACTATGGCTTCCAGGGGCATCCGTTTCGCAAGGATTTCCCGCTGACCGGCTATGTCGAGCTGCGCTATTCCGAGGAGCACAAGCGGGTCGTCTACGAGCCCGTCAAGCTCGCACAGGATTTCCGCAACTTCGACTTCCTGTCGCCGTGGGAGGGGACCGATTACCTGCTGCCGGGCGACGAGAAGGCGGTGACGCCGCCGGCCGCGCCCGTTCCGACCGCGCCGGCGCAGGTTCCGCCGATATCGACCGCCGACAGCGGCGCCGCAAAGGCCAAGCCCAATGGTTGAGCAGTCCACGATGCCCGATCGCCTGACCGCGAGTTCGATCACGCTCGACCGCGATCCGACCGTGCCCGCGCCCGACGGGCAGCAGAACTACATGATCAACTTTGGGCCGCAGCACCCGGCGGCGCACGGCGTCCTGCGGCTGGTGATGGAGCTCGACGGCGAGATCATCGAACGCTGCGACCCGCATATCGGCCTGCTCCACCGCGGCACCGAGAAGCTGTGCGAATACAAGACGTACCTCCAGGCGCTGCCGTACATGGACCGGCTCGATTACGTCTCGCCGATGTGTATGGAGCACAGCTACGTCCTCGCGATCGAGAAGCTCGCCGGCATCGAGGTGCCCGAGCGCGCGCAGTATATCCGCGTGCTGTTCGCCGAGATCACCCGCATCCTCAATCACATCCTCAACACGACGAGCCACGCGATGGACGTCGGCGCGATGACGCCGATTATCTGGTTGTTCGAGGAGCGCGAGAAACTGCTCGGCTTCTACGAGCGAGTCTCGGGCGCGCGCTTCCACGCCGCCTATTTCCGTCCCGGCGGGGTGCATCAGGACCTGCCGGCCGGGCTGCTCGAGGACATCGACGCCTGGGCCGACCAGTATCTCAAGCACCTCGACGACATGCAGGGGCTCGTCGCCGACAATCGCATCTTCAAGCAGCGTAACGTCGACATCGGCGTGATCAGCAAGATTGACGCCATCGCCTGGGGCTTCTCCGGCCCGTGCCTGCGCGCGAGCGGCGTGGCGTGGGACCTGCGCAAGTCGCAGCCGTACGAAGTCTATGACAAAATGGATTTCGACGTCATCGTCGGCCATCACGGCGACTGCTACGATCGCTTCATGGTCCGCATGGAGGAGATGCGCCAGTCGATCCGCATCATCAAGCAGTGCGTCGCGCAAATGCCCGCCGGGCGCCACGCCAGCATCGACCGCAAGATCGTGCCCCCCCAGCGCGGCGAGATGAAGCGGTCGATGGAGGCGCTGATCCATCACTTCAAGCTGTACACCGAGGGCTTCCACGTCCCCGCCGGCGAGGTCTATGTCGCGACCGAAAGCCCCAAGGGCGAATTCGGCATCTTCATGGTCGCCGACGGCACCAACAAACCGTACCGCTGCCACATCCGCGCGACCGGCTTCAGCCACCTCCAGGCAATGGACTTCCTGTGCAAGGGCCACATGCTGGCCGATGCGCCGGCGGTACTGGGGAGTTTGGATATTGTTTTCGGGGAGGTGGATCGGTGATCGCAAGATCCTTTCGACACCTGTTTCAGGTTCTGTGCTTCCTAAGCATCGCTGCGCTTACTGCGGTTTGGGCGATTGCGTGCTACTTCATTTGGAACCCGTACTATAGCTCGCCTGATATGAGCCTTGGTGGAAAGCTAACTGACACATTGTTTGTTAGCGGTGGCTTATTGCTTATCGTTGCCCCGGTGGTGATTTTGATGTTGCTGTTTCGCGACGGAGCTGGGCGTCAATCGTGACCACCGCCACCTACAACCCAACCCACGCCGCTCGCCGCGATGCCGCGCACCCGCGCGCGTTCAGCGACTTCGCGTGGACGTCGGCGAACGCCGAGCAGGTGCAGGTCATCCTCGCCCGCTACCCCGACACGCGCCGCGCCTCGGCGGTCATGCCGCTCCTCTGGTTGGCGCAGGAGCAGATGGCGGCGGCGACCGGGTCGGCGTGGCTGCCGGTGCCGGTGATCGAATATGTCGCCGGGCAGATCGGCATGCCGTACATGCGCGCCTACGAGGTCGCGACCTTCTACACGATGTACAATCTCAAGCCGATCGGGCGCTATCTGGTCCAGGTCTGCGGGACGACGCCGTGCCAGCTGCGCGGCTCGGACGACCTGCTGCGGGCGTGCAAGGACAAGGGTCTGGTCAAGGGCGGCACCACCGATGACAAGCTGTTCACTTTGTCCGAGGTCGAATGCCTCGGCGCCTGCGCCAATGCGCCGATGGTCCAGATCAACGAGGATAATTACGAGGATCTCGACTATACCAGCATGACCGCGATCCTCGACATGCTCGCGCGGGGCGAGACGCCGAAGCCCGGTTCGGCGATCGGGCGGACGGCGAGCTGCCCCGAGGGCGGGCCGACGACTTTGCTGGAGACTGCCGGTGCTCGCTGACAAGGACCGCATCTTCACCAACCTCTACGGCTTCCAGCCGTGGGGCCTCGATGCGGCGCGGACGCGCGGCGACTGGGCCGATACCAAGGACCTGATGGCGGGCGGGCCCGACGCGATCATCGACGTGATGAAGTCGAGTGGCTTGCGCGGGCGCGGCGGCGCGGGGTTCCCGACGGGGATGAAGTGGAGCTTCATGCCCAAGGAGCCCAAGCCCGGCCGCCCGAGCTACCTCGTCATCAACGCCGATGAATCCGAGCCGGGGTCGTGCAAGGACCGCGAGATCATCCGCCACGACCCGCACAAATTGATTGAGGGCGCGCTGATCGCCGGCTTCGCGATGCGCGCGTCGGCGGCGTATATCTACATCCGCGGCGAATATGTCCGCGAGGCGCAGACGCTGTTCGCCGCGGTCGCCGAGGCCTATGCCGCCGGGCTGATCGGCCGGAACGCGTGCGGGTCGGGCTACGACTTCGACGTCTTCGTCCACCGCGGCGCCGGCGCGTACATCTGCGGCGAGGAAACCGCGATGCTCGAAAGCCTCGAGGGCAAGAAGGGCCAGCCGCGGCTGAAACCCCCATTCCCGGCGGGCGCGGGCCTCTACGGCAACCCGACGACGGTCAACAACGTCGAGAGCATCGCCG
>CAXTPH010000232.1:0-4225 GCA_964245955.1 uncultured Sphingomonadaceae bacterium
GCCGCCGTGCATCAGCACCATGTCGGGATGACGCACACGGACCTTGTCGAGCGCGTCCCAAATTCGAGCATGATCGTTGCAGTCGATTCCGCCGGTAAAGGCGATGCGCGGTCCCGGCGGGAGCATCACCTCGGTTTCGCTGCGGCGCTTGGCAGCGATGAAATCGCGGCTGTCAATCATCGCGGCGGTCATTGTCGCGTGGTTGACCCGGCTGCCGCTGCGCGAGCGCCACGGTTGGCCGAGATGGGTTTCGTAGAGGTCGGCGGCGATGTCGCGGAACGCCTCGAATGCGTTGCGCCGCTCGATCAGCGAGAGACCCTCGGCGAGCAATCGCTCGAGTTCGACCGAGCGCACCTCGGAGCCGTCCTGGTCGCGCTGGCTGCGCTGCTGCGCCGCCTCGTTGTCGTCGAGCTCGCGCTGGACGCGCTCGATCTTGCGCTGGAAGACGTTGACTTGGCCCCAGAGCAGATCGTCGAGGTCGGGTTCGAGGCGGGTCTCGGCCAGCGTCGAGACGAGGGCGTCGAAGATGTCGGCGACGGCACCGCCGGCACGGCGCGGTTCGGGCAATGGCCTTGGGTCGGGCTCATCCTGGAATGGTCGCCAGCCGAAGGTCTGGAGTTCCTGCAGCAGCGCAGCGGATGCGGTCTGGGATTCGTCGCTATCGTCGGTCATGGTGCATCTCCCTCACCGGCGGGACTTGCGTCTCTCGCAGCCCTTCCGTGGTCGTGCCCGCGGCCGGGAGCGGAGACGGGTTGCACCGGCACGGCCGCAGCGCAGCGGAGGACGGCGGCGGCCGGCTTGTTTGTCGCGCGAGGAGGGCGGGCACCGCCCGGGGAAAGAAGTCGGCCGCCGCCGTTGCGGCCCGGCTCAGGGCGGCGCTTGCCGCCCGGCGCTTCCGGCAAGAACACGACCCTCCCGAAGGCTGCCTGAGCGCGCGTTAGCGGATGTTTGGAGATGCCTGCCGCCGCCGATGTTGCCGACTATCCGGTCGTCACCGTATCGCTGCAGAACAGGAGAAAAGTCGGTCGACGTCTTCCGGGGCGAGCTGGGGCCTGAGTGTTGCCCGCATTCCACCAGCCCCGAAGGCGCGGACGTCGTCGTTGAAGTCGCCTCGCGTCGGTAGCAGCCGGATCGCCTCGATGCCGATCGCTTCGGCTCGTGTGCTCAGCCTCGACGCGGCAAGGTCACCAGCCTCGTCGCGGTCGGAGGCAATGTAGAGTCGGCGCAGTCCGGGAGACGGATCGAACGCGCCGAGATGTGCGGTCGACAACGCGGCGACCATCGGCAGCGTCGGGAACACGCTGCGCAGCGACAGGACCGTCTCTAGCCCCTCGCCGACGGCAACGATATCCTCGGCCCGGCCGAACCGCACGCCATTGCCGAGCAACGAGCCCATCGCCCGCCGCGGGGTGGCGACCGGTGCCTTGCCGCCAGCCTGATCGAGCCAGGTTCGATGGACGCCGGTGATCGCGCCGTCGGCGGCGGTGACGGCAGCGAGCAGCGCCGGCCAGGTCTGCGAGTTGGCTCTTTCGTCGTCGTGATAGTAGCAACGGGGATGGAAGCGGAGCGGCACTTCGACCAGGGGAGCCGTAATCCCACGCTTCCGTAAATACGCTTCGGCGATTGTGCCCGTAAGCGGTTTGCCCATCGCCCAAAGTCGGCGGGCCGCAGCGGGTGATCCGACCGGCACGGGTTCGCGCTCGGGCTGAACCTCGGGTCGAGGCAGCCGCAGAAAGTCGCGGGCTTCTTCAAGCGTATCGCGCAGGCAGGTCAGTCGCCGGTTGGCGGCGATCAGGTCGAGCAGGTCGCCGTGCTCGCCGGTGTGGGCGTCGGTCCATTTGCCGGCGCTGCCGGTGCCACTGCCTGCGGCGGGTCCGGTCAGGCGGATATAGAGGCTTCGGCCAGGCGTCCCGGCGACATCGCCGACCAGCCAATAGTGACCAGCGCGCCGACCGTTCGGAAGATAGTGGCGGCAGACGGCTTCGGCATTGCGGGCAAGAGATTGAGCGAGATTGGCGGCGGGGCTCGACATCGGGGCGCTTCCATAAAAAGGGGCCCGCTGTTTCCAGCGGACCCCAGTTGGCGCTGAACTATTCGGCGGCGAGGGCGTGCGCAGGGAGGTCCACGTCGTCAGTCTCGTCGTCGGCGTCGATGCCGTCGATGGCCTGTTCGCCGTCGATTGTCGCCGATTCTTCGACGGTGTCGGTCGCTGCCGCCTCGTCGACGACTGGCCCGCTCTCAACCGGCACGAGCGACCGGCCCGGCGTCCGCAGCGGCTCGGGCAGCCAGCCGGTGCCGGCAAGCTGCACCTCAGCGGCGGCGACCATGTCGGGCTTCTTCAGGCCCGTCAGTCGATCTGCCGCGACATCGCCACGGGCCTCGCGCACCGCTTCGACGATCCGGGCCTTGGTCACCCGACCGATGAAGTTCTCGGCCGTCGGCGTCCAGGCCTGCGCCATGTCGAGATCGACCGCCGCCGCGAGCCGGTCGGCATGCGCCAGCGCGCGGGGCCGCCGGTTGTAGGCCTCGTGGACGGCGTTGACCCCGTGGGCGATGCAGTGGGCGAACAGGTGAGCGCGGTCATCATCGCCGAAGCTGACGAGGGCATCCCACAGATCGCCGGGTTCCCGCGGCAGTCGCTCGGCATAGTCGCGGTGGCGGGCTTCAATCGTCGCCGCCGCGACAGAGTCGTTGAGACCGGGAACGCCTGACCCGAACGCCACACTCTTGATGTCGAGCTCGACACAGCTGTCCTGGGCGTAGTGGTAGAACAGCTTGAGACACAGCGCATGCAGCGCGGCGGTGAACGCAACCTGCGGCGACCGGCCGACCGCCTCGCGCAATGCGACCGTCCGGCATGCGGTCAGTTCGGTCAGCAGCCGGTCAGGCAGCGGCTTGAGGCCTTCGTCTTCCTCGGGCTCGGCTGTGTCAGAGTTGCCGGCACCGGTCGGAGCGACACCGCGGTGCTCACCGTCGCCGTTCTGCTCCGTGGCACCGTCGTCGCGGTCGCAGCTGCCCGTACCGTCGTCAAGTAGCGACGCAGCCGGCAGTTCGTCCTCAGGCCGGACATAGCCGCGCTCGACCCGCAGCTTGCCGCTGCCGTCGATGCTGACGAACGCACCGGCAATGGCGAGGTCGTCGGGCCGATAGACCGCCGGACGGTTGTCATACGCCTCGAGTGCGGTCTCGATCTCGCCGAGCCGCGCGTCGACCTCTTCGGGCAGATCGGCGTCGCCCGCATGCGCCGCTTCGATCTCGGCATACTCGGTGACGAGCGCCTCGCGTGCCGCTTCCTCGTCGGCCGTGAGTTCATGGCGTTCGCCAATCAGCCCGCGCAGGCCATAGGTATGGCCGTAAGCGAAGTCGGGCGCCGCCTCGACCCAGCGCCAGCCTTCGGCGCGGACGATCTCGGCTTCCTCACGCATGCGCTCGGCGACGAGCATGTCGAGCAGTCCCGGGTCCTGCAGCCAACCGCCGTCGTCGGCCTGGAACAGGTCACGGAGGATGGCGCCGCCTGCCTCCTCGTACGCCGCGAGTCCGACGAAGACCGCGCGCTTGTCGCTGGCCCGGACCGCGCCCTCGGTCAGCATGCGGCGGATTGCGTAAGGCTCGCGCGAGTAGCAGCGCTGGATCGCCTCCCATACCGCGTCCTGGCGCTCGTGATCCGAGCTGACAGTGAACGCCATCAGCTGTTCGAGCGTCATGTCGTCCTCGGCATAGACGTCGAGCAATGCCGGCGACACGCTGGCGAGGCGCAACCGCTGCTTGACGACTGCGGGGGTGACAAAGAACGCTGCCGCGATTTCCTCCTCGCCCATGCCCTGCTCGCGCATCGCCAGGAACGCCCGGAACTGGTCGAGCGGATGCAGCGGTGCGCGCTGGACATTCTCGGCAAGGCTATCCTCCTCGGCCATGCCGGACTCGCGGATGACGCACGGAATCGGTGCGGTCTTGGGCAGTCGCTTCTGCTTGACCAGCAGTTCGAGCGCGCGGAACCGGCGGCCGCCGGCTGGCACCTCATAAATGCCGGTCTCGGCACTGTCGTCGCCGACGACGGCGCGGACGGTCAGGCTCTGCAGCAGCGTGCGCCGGGCGATGTCCTCGGCGAGCTGCTCGATGCCGACGCCCGCCTTGACGTGGCGGACGTTCGACTGGGCGAGCACCAGTTTGTCGAAGGGAATGTCACGCGAGGTGCTGAGCGCGATCTTCTGGACGGACTTGGTCA
>CAXTPH010000233.1:0-4166 GCA_964245955.1 uncultured Sphingomonadaceae bacterium
GCTTGACCGACGAGATCAGCTTGCCGGTGTACGGCGACACCGAGACGAGCGTCCGGTTCGACCCTGCGACGAGCAGCCGGTCCGACGCGAGCACCGGGCCGCTCCAGACGAAGGCGCCGGTCTTCTTCACCGGGTTCTGGTAGCGCGGCAGCTGGCGGACCCACTTCACCTTGCCCTCGCCGCGCGTCATGCAGACGATCTCGCCGTCCAAGGTGACGACATAGATGAAGTCGCCCGCGACCCACGGCGTGTTGGTCCCGGCGAAGTTGCGCTCCCAGACCCGCTGTCCGGTCGCGAGCTCGAGCGCGGCGACCCGCCCACCGTGGCCGATGGCAAAGACGCGGCCCTTGTCGATCACCGGCGAGGCATCGATGTCGGTCAGTGCGTTGAGCGCGGTCGTGCGGCCGGTCCGGGCGAGCGCGTCAGCCCAGACGGTGCGGCCGTTCTCGACGCGGAGCGCGTTGAGTTCGCCGCTCGAATAGCCGACGACGACGGTGTCGAGCGCGACCGCGGGCGCCCCGCCGCTCAGCGTCCCCGAGATTTCGACGGTGCCCGAGACCGTCCACAGCGTGTCGCCCTTGTCGCCCGACAACGCGAACAGCTGATTGTCCTGCGTCAGGGCATAGACGCGCC
Source organism: uncultured Sphingomonadaceae bacterium (assembly GCA_964245955.1). Classification (GTDB taxonomy): domain Bacteria; phylum Pseudomonadota; class Alphaproteobacteria; order Sphingomonadales; family Sphingomonadaceae; genus Polymorphobacter_B. The sequence continues at coordinate 634 of CAXTPH010000233.1, forward strand.
CGCCCGCAACCGCGGGGGCGCCGCGGAACGGCGCCGTCAGCTCCTTGCGCCAGACGACCGCGCCGGTGACGGCATCGAGCGCGGCGACGACGCCGAAGCCGGTCGTCGCGAAGACCTTGCCTTCGGCAAAGCTGACGCCGCCGCCGAACGCGGCGTTGGCCTTTTTCTTGTAGCTGAGCTGGACCGTCCAGTCCGACTTGCCGGTCGCGGCGTCGTGCGCCGAGACATCACCGCTCGTGTCCATGATGAAGACGCGACCGCCGGCGACGACCGGCGCGGCGTTGAGGCGGCGGGTCGCGGTGCTGCCCTTGCCGATGGTCACGGTCCACGCCGCCGACAGCGTGTCGGGCAGCGCGAGATGACCCATCGACTTCGCCGGCGACCCGCCCGGCTGCGGCCAGTCGGCGTTGACCGCCGGCGGTGGCAGGACGACGGCGAGGTCCTTCAAGTCGGGGTCGACCGTCGCCTTGGTCTCGACGTCGAGCACGGCAAGACGCGGCCCGGTCGTCGGGGTCTTGGGCTTCGACGCCTTGAACACGCTGCACGACGACAGCGCCGGCACGAGTGCCACAGATACGAGCAGCGCGAGGACGGGGGTACGCGACATCACTTGGCAAGTCCGCTGGTCAGAGTCTTCGGGGGCAGCAGGCTCGCCGGGTCGGTGCCGAGCCCGATCGCCAGCTGCGCCGCGCGGTTGCGGATCGACGGCGACGACTGGGCATCGCGGACGATCGCGACGAACAGCGGCGCGGCGCGGTCGGGCTGGCGGAGCTTGAGCAGCGCGACGCCGCTCATCTCGGCGGCGACCGCGAACCACGGGTTGCCGGGGACGCTGTACGGCTTCATCCGGTCGACCACCGTCGCCGGTGGCAGCGTGTCGAATTCGAGCCGGGTCGCCTTGATCGTCGCGAGGTCGCGGAACGGCTGGGCGACGCCGGTGTCGGCGGCGATCGCGCGATAGATCGTCAGCCCTTGCGGGATGTTGCCCGACTGGACTGCGGTCGCCGCCTGCATCAGCCGTGCCAGCGCGCGGTAGCCGGGGGTGCCGTTGGCGGCGAGGTCGGCAAGGACCGGCGCCGCGCCGGTGAAGTTGCCCGCCTCGATCTGGGTCAGCGCGATGTTGAAGCGCTCGCCGGTCTCGCCGGCGCGGCGGACGCGGTCCTGCCGCCAATAGAGCAGGCCCCCGAGCGCGACGAGGAAGACGACCACCGCGATCGCCACCGTCCGGCCATAGCGCTGCCAGAAGCCGACGAGCTGCGAGCGGCGATATTCGTCGTCGACCTCGCGCAGGAAGGCGTCGTCGCGCACGTCGGGTTTCGCCAAGTCAGTCTCCAGTGAAAGCGCGGCGGACCATAGCGATGGGTCCGCGAATTCGCAAAGTGTTAGGCGGGCAGCCCGTAGAGCTGGTCGTCGCCGGGAAAGCTGCGGTCGCGCACCGCCGCGGCATAAGCGGCGGCAGCGGCGTCGATCCGCACCGCGAGGTCGTCGAACCGTCGGACGAAGCGGGGCACGCGCTCGAACATGCCGAGCATGTCGTCGACCACCAGCACCTGCCCGTCGCACGCCGGCGACGCGCCGATGCCGATCGTCGGGCAGTCGACGCTTGCCGTGATCGCCCGGGCGAGCGGCTCGACGACCCCCTCGACGACCAGCGCGAATGCGCCAGCGCGCGCGATCGCCTGCGCGTCGTCGACGATCTTGGTATACTCTGCCTGACTCTTGCCGCGCGCGCCGTAGCCGCCGAGGACGTTGACCGCCTGCGGGGTCAGCCCGACATGGCCGATGACGGGCACGCCGCGCGCGGTGAGGAAGGCGACGGTCGGCGCCATCGCCACCCCGCCCTCGAGCTTGACCCCGGCCGCGCCGGTCTCGGCCATCACCCGCGCCGCCGAGCGGAAGGCGACCTCGGGGCTCTCCTCGTAGCTGCCGAACGGCAGGTCGACGATGACGACCGCGTGGTATGATCCGCGGACCACCGCAGCCCCGTGCGCGCACATCATGTCGAGCGTTACGCGCACGGTGGTGTCGAGGCCGTAGATCACCTGCCCCAGGCTGTCGCCGACGAGGAGCAGGTCGCAGTGCGGGTCGAGCAGCTGCGCCATCCTTGCCGTGTACGCGGTGAGCATAACGATCGGCTCGCCACCCTTGCGCCCCGCGATCTGCGGCACCGTCAGCCGCTTCATCGGCGCCGGCGTCGGCGTCGCGCGGCTCGTCGCGGTGTCGAGGGTGTAGGTCGCGCTCAAGCCCGGTCGCCTTTCGAAAAGGTCGCGCCCTATACCGCCGCGACACGGCCCCGGTCGAGCCGGATCGTGCGCGCGGCTAGCCGCGCCGCCTCGGCGGCGTCGTGGGTGACGTAGAATACGGGGATGCCCGCGTCGGCGAAGAGCACTTCGAGCAGGTCGAGCATCGCTGAGCGCGCGTCGGTGTCGAGCGCCGACAACGGCTCGTCCATCAGCAGTAGTCGCGGCTGCCCGAGCAATGCCCGCGCGACCGACGCCCGCTGCGCCTCGCCGCCCGAGAGCGACCGCGGGTGCCGGTCGAGCAGCGATGCGACACCGGTCCGCGCGACGATGTCGGCGCGGTCGAAGCCCCCTGCCCCGGCGCGCCGCGCGGCATAATCGAGATTGCCGCCGACGGTCAGGTGCGGGAGCAGCCCCTCGCCCTGCGGGACATAGCCGACCCGGCGGCGATGCGGCGGCACGAACACCCCCGCCCCCTGCCAGACCTCATCCGCGACCGTCAGTGCGCCGTCGCGCCGGTCGAGCCCGGCGATCGCGCGCAGCACGCTCGTCTTGCCCGACCCCGAGCGCCCGAGCAGCGCGGTAACCCCGCTCGACGGCACCACGAACGCGACGTCGAGGACGAAGTCGCGCCCCAGCCGTCCGCGAAATGCCGCGTCGATCATGGCCGCACGCCGCCGAGCCGCCGCTCGACGAGCAGCAGCCCGAGCAGGGTGACGAAGGCGAACAGCGTCAGCCCGCCGGCGATGACGTGCGCCGCGCCGAACTGGAGGCTTTCGACGAGGCTGTAGATCCGCGTCGACAGCACCTCGGTGCGCCCCGGGATCGCACCGCCGATCATCAGCACGACTCCGAACTCGCCGACGGTGTGCGCAAAGACGAGGATCGCCGCCGAGACGAACCCGCGCCGGGCGAGCGGCAGCGCGACGGTGACGAAGCGGTCGAGCGGCCCCCGCCCCATCGTCGCGGCGAGATCGAGCGAGCGGTCGCCGACGGCTTCGAACGCGGTCCGCAGCGGCTGCACTGCGAACGGCAGTGAATAAAAGATCGAGCCGATGACCAGCCCGGTGAAGGTGAAAGCGAGGCTGCGGACCCCGAACGGATGGAGCAGCGTTATCAGCGGGCTTGCCGGCCCGAGCGCGACGAGGACGTAGAAGCCGATCACCGTCGGCGGCAGGACGAGCGGCAGCGCCGACACCGCGCCGGCGATCTCCTTCCACGCACTCGGCGACCGCGCCAGCCACCATGCGAGCGGGGTCGCCAGCACCAGCATCAGGATCGTCGTGACGAGCG
>CAXTPH010000234.1:0-4153 GCA_964245955.1 uncultured Sphingomonadaceae bacterium
CCCGCGACCTCTGGCGTGACAGGCTAGCGCTCTAACCAACTGAGCTACACCCGCGCATCTGCAAGGCGGGGGGGTTAGGCGAGGCCCCCAGTAGTGTCAAGCAAAAGGCCGCCGGATTGCGCCGACGGCCTTAGCTTTGCGTATCGATCCGGCGTTAGACCGCCCGGCCGCCGCGCAGCAGGTGCATGACGAGGCCGACGACGAACAGCACGATGAAGATGTAGAACAGGATCGTGGCGATGTTCGACGCCGCACCGGCGATGCCGCCGAAGCCGAGCAGCCCGGCGACCAGCGCGACGACGAGGAAAATGAGCGCGTAGCGAAGCATGGTGAACCCCTATTAAACTGTGGTGTAGTGACCCCGAAAGCGCGCAACCCTGTCGAAAGTTCCGGTGCGTGACACGAACAGCGGGCGGCGCTAACCGGGCGCGATGATTGACCAGTCACGTTCCGCCGACCACCCCGCCGCCGTCGAGCGGCTGCTTGCTCTACTCGACGTCGAGGCGCTCGAGGTCGATCTGTTCCGCGGCATCACGACCGATCCGGGCTGGACCCGCGTCTATGGCGGGCAGGTCGTCGCGCAGGCGCTGATGGCGGCGTCGCGCACCGTCCGCGCCGACCGGCTGGCGCACTCGCTCCACGCCTATTTCCTCCGCCCCGGCGACCCCGCCGCGCCTATCGTCTACCGCGTCGAGCGCGACCGCGACGGCACCAGCTTTGCGACCCGGCGCGTCGTCGCGATCCAGCACGGGCGGCCGATCTTCAACATGGCGGCGTCGTTCCAGCTCGCCGAGACCGGGCTCGACCATGCCGCCACGATGCCGAAGGTCGCCGGACCCGACGGGCTGAAGAACGAGCGCGAGCTGTTCGACAAGCGCGCCGCGACGACCCCCGAACCGTTCCGCACTCTGTGGGGCACCCGCGACCGCCCGATCGAATTCCGCCCGGTCGAGCCGATGGACCCGTTCAAGCCGAAAAAGGCGAAGCCGGTGCAACACAACTGGCTGCGCGCGGCGAGCCCGGTCGCCGGCGACCCGGTGCTCGCGCGCTGCCTGCTCGCCTACGCCAGCGACATGACCCTGCTCGACACCTGCCTGATGCCGCACGCGGTCAGCTGGGCCGACCCGAAGCTGCAGGTCGCGTCGATCGACCACGCGATCTGGTTCCACGCGACGCCCGACCTCAACGACTGGCATTTGTTCGCGCAGGACAGTCCGCGCGCGAGCGGCGGGCGCGGGTTGAACCGCGGGCTGATCTTCGCACACAGCGGCGCGCTGGTGGCGAGCGTCATGCAGGAAGGGCTGATCCGGTATCGGGACGCCTGATCCTCCCCGCTCGCGGGGAGGAGCGATCGTAATCAGCTCGATTTTTGCTTCGTCCCCGTCATCGTCATCTGCCCGACCGTCGCATCGCCGTCGGGGTTGAGCGTGACGGTGAAGCTGTTGGCTTCCGTCCCGTCGACCTTGGTCCCTGACAGGCCGGTCGCCGACGCCGACGACACGGTAAATCCCGCCTTCTGGGCCTGCGTCTTCATGTGGTCAGCGACGGCGGACGGCGCGGCGGGGCTGGTGAAGTCCATCGTCACCGACCCCTTCTTGTCGCCGTCGTGGTCGTTCGCCTTGACGTGAACGCCTTTGACCTTCGATCCCGGATAGAGCTTCATCCCGTCGAGATCCATGTCGTCCGAGCCGAAGCTCAAGCCCGGAATCTCGAGATTGGCCTTGAACTTGTCGGTGTCGATGCCGAGGCTGCTCGCGGTCGACGACGACGTCGCCGACGACCGCGCCTCGTCGTCGCCGACCTTGCGCGTCGTCACCGTCGTCGTCGTTACCCCGTCCTTGGTCACGGTCGTCGTCGTCTCCTGCGTGTGGCGGCGGTCGCACGCGACGAGCACGAGCGGAAGCACGATCAGCAAGGCGGCGCGGCGCATCGGGAATCTCCGTAACTGTGTTGCCTGTCTATTACACTTGTGCGGGCGTCGCTTCAAGCGGCATAAATTGGCGATTCCCTTGCGAAGCGAGCCTCCGATGCGCCTGACGTTGACCGCCCTGCTGCTGACCGCCCCCGCGCTCGCCCTCGCGCAGCCGGTCCCCGCGCAGACCCCGCTCGCGGTCGGGCCGTCGCCGGTCTTCACCCCGCGCGACGTCTTCGCGCTCGAACAGGCGACCGATGTCGAGATCAGCCCCGACGGCAAGCACGTCGCCTATGTCCGCGCATCGGGCGACATCATGACCGACAATGCGCGGCGGACGATCTGGCTCGTCGACGTCGCCAGCGGCAGCCAGACGCCGTTGCTCGACGGTGCGGCGAGCCGCCCGCGCTGGTCGCCCGACGGCAGCCGCATCGCCTATTCGGCGGCAGTCGACGGCAAGCCGCAGCTGTTCGTCCATTGGATGAGCAGCGGGACCAATGCCCGCATCACCGCGCTGCCCGACGCGCCGCAGGACATGGCGTGGTCGCCGGACGGCAAGCGCATCGCCTTCACCATGTTCATCCCCGACGACGGCGCGAAGATCGGCACGCCGCTGGCGAAGCCCGACGGCGCGAAATGGGCCGACCCGCTCAAGATCGTGACGCAGGTCAACTACCGCGCCGACGGCGAGGGCGATCTCAAGCCCGGGTTCAGCCATGTCTTCGTCGTCGGCGCCGATGGCGGCGCGCCGCGCCAGCTGACCTTCGGCAAGTACGACGACGACAACGGCTTGAGCTGGACCCGCGACGGGGCGAGCATCCTGTTCGCGTCGAATCACGGCAAGGACTGGGAGCGCGAGCCGCTCAATTCCGACATCTTCGCGGTCGCGGTCGACGGCGGCGCGATCACGCAACTGACGACGCGTGACGGCCCCGACCGCGATCCGCAGGCGTCGCCCGACGGCCGGCTGATCGCCTATGTCGGCTTCGACGACCATTTGCGCGCCTACGAGAACACCCAGCTCGCCGTGATGAACCGCGATGGATCGGGCAGCCGCGTCATCAGCGGTGCGCTTGACCGCTCGGTCCATTCGCCGCGCTGGGCGGCCGACGGGCGGAGCATCGTCGCCTCGTACGACGACCATGGCATCACCAAGGTCGTGCGCTTCGGCCTCGACGGCCGGATGACCCCGATCGCCGAGGGGCTGGCGGGGTCCGACCTCGACCGGCCGTACAGCGGCGGGTCGTTCACGCTGGCGAACACCGGCGCGGTCGCCTTCACCCTCGGTGGCCCCGACCATCCCGCCGACGTCGGCCTTGCCGCCGGCGGCAAGACGCGCCGCCTGACCCGGCTCAACGACGCGCTGTTCGCGACCAAGACGCTCGGTGAGGTCAAGCTGCACCACGTCGCGGCGGCCGACGGGCTGACGATCGACTATTGGATGATGACCCCGCCGAGCTACGACCCCGCCACCAAACTGCCGCTGATCCTCGAGATCCACGGCGGGCCGTACGCCGCCTATGCGCCGGTCTGGTCGACCGAGGACCAGCTCTACGCCGCCGCCGGCTATGTCGTCGTCTATGCCAACCCGCGCGGGTCGACGAGCCAGGGGGCCGACTTCGCCAACAAGATCTGGAAGGACTATCCGAGCCACGACTACGACGACCTGATGAGCGTCGTCGACGATGCCATTGCGCACGGTCCGGCGGATGCGAACAACCTGTTCGTCACCGGCGGCTCGGGCGGCGGGCTGCTGACCGCGTGGATCGTCGGCAAGACCGACCGCTTCAAGGCCGCCGTCAGCCAGAAGCCGGTGATCAATTGGGCGAGCGAAGGCCTGACCACCGACGGCTATGCCGAGATGCTCAAATACTGGTTCGGCGCACAGCCGTGGGAGAACCCCGACCTGCTGTGGAAGCATTCGCCGCTCAGCCTCGCCGGCAACGTCAAGACGCCGACGCTGCTGATGGTCGGCGACGAGGACCACCGCACCCCCGCGAGCGAGGCCGAGCAGTTCTACGACGCGCTGCAGATCCGCAAGGTCCCGACCGCGCTCGTCCGCGTCCCCGGCGCGAGCCACCACGGGCTGGCCGAGCGTCCGTCGCAACTGGCGGCGGAGAACGGGGTGATCCTCGCGTGGTTCGGGCGGTATCGGACGGATCAGGCGGGCGCGCCTGCTCGGAACTAGAGTGTGCGAGGCGCGGCTGGTAAGCAGCCGCGTCATTGGTGGTTGGCTTGGTG
>CAXTPH010000235.1:0-4137 GCA_964245955.1 uncultured Sphingomonadaceae bacterium
ACGACCCCGACGCCGACCGCCACGGCATCGTCACGCCCGCCGGGCTGATGAACCCGAACCATTATCTGTCGGCTGCGATCGACTATCTGCTCGACGCCCGCCCCGGCTGGAGCGCGACCGCCGCGGTCGGCAAGACCGTTGTCACCAGCGCGATGCTCGACCGCGTCGCCGCCGCCCACGGCCGCGCGATCGTCGAGGTGCCGGTCGGGTTCAAATGGTTCGTGGGCGGTTTGCGCGACGGCAGCATCGCCTTCGGCGGCGAGGAAAGCGCGGGGGCATCGTTCCTCCGCCGCGACGGCACGCCATGGACCACCGACAAGGACGGGCTGATCCTCGGCCTCGCCGCCGCCGAGATAACCGCTGCTAACGGCGAGAACCCGGCGGCGCGATACGCGCGGCTGACGGCGGCGCTCGGCGAGCCATTCTATGCGCGCACCGATGCGCCCGCCTCGCCCGAACAAAAGGCGGCGTTCAAGACGCTCGACGTGGCGGCGCTCGAGGGCGCGCTGGCGGGCGATCCGGTCACCGCCGTCACCACCACCGCGCCGGGCAATGGTGCCGCGATCGGCGGGGTCAAGGTCGCGACCGCCAACGGCTGGTTCGCTGCTCGCCCGTCGGGGACCGAGAACGTCTACAAGATCTACGCTGAGAGCTTCGTCGACGCCGCGCACCTCGCACGGATCCAGGACGAGGCGCAGGCGGCGATGGCGCGGGTCTTCGCCGGCTAGGGCACGACCCGCCACCCCAGCGTCGCGCCCGCGTGGAACGGGACGAGGTCGCCGATCCGGTCGGGCACGACGGTCAGCGCGCGGTCGAGCGTAATCGTCTCGGCGTTGACCGGCAGCCGGTAGAACGCCGGGCCGTGGCGCGAGGCGAAGCCGTCGAGCCGGTTGAGCGCGCCCTCCTCGTCGAACACTGCGGCATAGCTTTCGATCGCGAACGGCGCGTTGAACACCCCGGCACAGCCGCACGCGGCTTCCTTGGTATCCACAGCATGCGGCGCCGAATCGGTGCCGAGGAAGAACTTCGGATTGCCCGACGTCGCTGCCGCGCGAAGTGCCAGCCGGTGCGGCTCGCGCTTGAGGATCGGCAGGCAATAGAGGTGCGGGCGGATGCCGCCGGCGAACATCGCGTTGCGGCTGTGGTGGAGGTGGTGCGGGGTGATCGTCGCGGCGACGTTCGGCCCGGCGACGCGCACGAAATCGGCCGCCTCGCGGGTGGTGATGTGCTCGAACACGATCCGCAGCTGCGGCAACCGCACGACGAGGGGGGCGAGGATGCGGTCGATAAAAACTGCCTCGCGGTCGAACACGTCGACGTGCGCATCGGTCACCTCGCCGTGGATCAGCAGCGGCAGGCCGGCGCCCGCCATTGCCTCGAGCACCGGCATGATCGCCGCGATGTCGGTGACCCCGGCGGCGGAGTTGGTCGTCGCGTTCGCCGGGTAGAGCTTGGCCGCGGTCAACACGCCGTCGGCTGCGCCCGCGATCAGGTCGGCGGCGTCGGTCGTGTCGGTCAGATAGGCGGTCATCAGCGGGGTGAAGCCCGGCGCGGCGGCGACGATCCGGTCGCGATACGCGGCGGCGCGCGCCGTCGTCGTCACTGGCTCCTTGAGGTTGGGCATGACGATCGCGCGCGCGAACTGCCGCGCAGTGAACGGCGCGACCGCGGTCAGCATCGCCCCGTCGCGCAGATGGACGTGCCAGTCGTCGGGGCGGGGGAGGGTGATCGTATCGGTCATCGGCGAGGACTACGCCAACTCCGCCGTCTGTTCACTACCGTTCGTGCGACGCGTTAACCGCCAGACGATGGTCTCAGGCGGCAACCACCGTCGTCGTGCGACGGCGGCGCATCGCCGAACCGGCAAAACCGAAGCCGACGAGCAGCATCGTCCACGCCGCCGGCTCAGGAACCGCGGCGAGCACGGTGACATCGTCGAGCTGTTTGTAGTTGGCGCCGGTGAACGAGAAGGCGCTGAGCTTGTAGCCGGCGAGACCGGTTTCCTCGATCCACGTGTAGCCGCTTGGCTGGCTGTAGCTGCGGACGATGTCGACGACTGGCGTCGCGTCGCCGACGTTGGCAAAGCCCTTGAACTCGATCGTGAAGCTGCCGGCGCTGTAGTTGGCGAAATAGAAGCTCGGCAGCGTGACGGCGTGATCGAAGGTGATCGTGTTGCTCGCGGCGCCGCCGTCGTAGCCGACGTAGCCGAGGCCGCCGCTGCCGGGCGTGTGATCGGTCACGCCGCCGTTGGTCGCGCGATCCGACGACCACGTCCCGCCCCAGCCGATCGTGATGCCGAGCGCGCCGCCGTCGCCGGCATAGCCGGTCAGGAGCGGCTGATACGCCGGCGTCAGGGCGCTCTGGCCGTTATTCGAGGCGTCGAAGGTGATGACCGCTGCCTGGGCGGCAGACGCCGCGAAAATGGCGGCGGTAATGGCGACGAGCGAAATCGGCTTCATGAATCAACCCTGCAACAAGATGCTGAACTCCTAACCTCGCAAAGTCCGTGCCATCTTATAAGCCGTTGTGAACGCTGATCTGCATCTCCACGCTATCGTGAAACTGTAAAGAAGTCCGACATATTTCGGCTTCTGCGATCGTGTTCGGCACGCCATTGCGCTTTGCGTAGTCGTGGTGCACATTCCTGAGCGAGACTCGACAAGGGTCCTTGGGAGACGGACGATGGCGACACGGGCGATCGATTACGCGGCCGAGCGGGCGAACGAACCGCCACACATCGCTGAAGCGCGCGCCCGCGCCTACGCGATGCCGCTCGACGAGTTCGACATGACCGACCCCGAGCTGTGGCGCACCGACACGCACTGGCCGTATTTCGAGCGGCTGCGCGACGAGGACCCGGTGCACTACCACGCCAACGGGCGTTTCGGGCCGTACTGGTCGATCACGCGCTACGCCGACATCATGGCGGTCGACACCAACCACGCGCAATTCTCGTCCGACGCCCACCTCGGCGGGATCACCGCGAAGGACATGGACAAGGATTTCATCCTGCCGATGTTCATCGCGATGGATCAGCCCAAGCACGACATCCAGCGCAAGGCGGTGTCGCCGATCGTCTCGCCGGGCAATCTCGCCAACCTCGAGGTGCTGATCCGCGAGCGCGCGCAGAAGATCTTCGACGAACTTCCGGCCGGCGAGACGTTCGACTGGGTCGACCGCGTCTCGATCGAGCTGACGACGCAGATGCTCGCGACGCTGTTCGACTTCCCGTGGGAGGACCGGCGCCTGCTGACCTATTGGTCCGACATGGCGACCGCCGACGAGACCGTGCCGGGCAATCCAACCAAGGCCGAGCGCGAGGCGATCATGCTCGAATGCCTGATCTATTTTACCGGTCTGTGGAATGCGCGGGTCAATGAGCCGCCGCGCGGCGACCTCGTCTCGATGCTCGCGCACAACCCGGCGACGCGCGACATGATCCCGATGGAATATCTCGGCAACCTGCTGCTGCTGATCGTCGGCGGCAACGACACGACGCGCAACTCGATCACCGGCGGGCTGACCTTCATGGCGGCCAACCCCGACCAATGGGCGAAGCTCAAGGCGAACCCTGCGCTCGTCGAATCGGCGGTCAGCGAAATCATCCGCTACCAGACCCCGCTCGCGCACATGCGCCGGACCGCGCTGACCGACGTCGAGCTCGGCGGCAAGACGATCAAGAAGGGCGACCGGGTCGTCATGTGGTACGTCTCGGGCAACCGCGACGAGCGCGCGATCGCCGAGCCGAACCGCTTCGTCGTCGACCGCGCCCGCCCGCGCCAGCACCTGTCGTTCGGCTTCGGCATCCACCGCTGCGTCGGCAACCGTCTCGCCGAGATGCAGCTGAAGATCGTCTGGGAGGAAATCCTCAAGCGCTACCCGAACCTCGTCGAGGTCATGGCTGCGCCGGGCCGGGTTCCGTCGGCGTTCGTCAAGGGCTACACGAGCCTGCCGGTACGCATTCCGGCCTGACGCAGGGAATAATATGGCGAAGATCACCTACGTCGCGGCCGACGGCCACGCGCGCACGCTCGATGTCGACGACGGCGTGTCGTTGATGGAGGCGGCGGTGTCGAACGGCGTTCCCGGCATCGACGGCGACTGCGGCGGAAATTGCGCGTGCGCGACATGCCACCT
>CAXTPH010000236.1:0-4117 GCA_964245955.1 uncultured Sphingomonadaceae bacterium
GTCTTGCCGACGCCGGGCTCGCCGATCAGGACCGGATTGTTCTTGGTCCGGCGGGCGAGGACCTGGATCGTCCGGCGGATCTCCTCGTCGCGGCCGATGACCGGATCGAGCTTGCCGTCGCGCGCCGCCTGCGTCAGGTCGCGCGCATATTTCTTGAGCGCATCGAACCCCGCCTCGGCGTTGGCGCTGTCGGCGGTCCGGCCCTTGCGCGCGGTGTCGATGGCGGCGTGGAGCGTCGTCGCGGTGATCCCGGCCGAAGCAAGCGCCTTGCCGGCGGCCGTCGTCGTCGCCAGCGCGATCGCCATCAGGATCCGCTCGACCGGGACGAAGCTGTCCTTCGCCTTGGTCGCGACCGCCTCGGCCGAATCGAGGATGCGGACGGTGTCGTTGTCCCACGCGAGCTGCTGCGCGCCGCCGCCCGATACCTTGGCGATCTTAGCGAGCGCGAGGTCGGTCGCCTGGACCGCGGTCTCGGGACGCCCGCCGGCGGCGCGGATCAGGTTGGCGGCGAGCCCTTCCTCGTCGTCGAGCAGCGCCTTCAACAGATGTTCGGGGGCGACGCTCTGGTGCTCTTCGCGGATCGCGATCGTCTGCGCCGCCTGGAGGAAGCCCTTGGCGCGATCGGTGAATTTCTCGATGTTCATATCGTACGATTTAGTGTGGCGGATGCGCCACACAAGGCGGTCAGCATCCTGGAGCGTCGATGCCTACGCGCCGCTGAGGGTCATACTGGCGATGAACCCCGACCGGCTCTCCCCGGCTGCTCCCGCGAGCGCGTCGAGACGCCGGAGGACGCGACGGGGCAGTGTAATGTTCACCCGCTCAACCGTATCGTCGAGCAGCGCCGGATCGAGCGTGATCACGCCGAACGCCCATCCCGCGAAATCCGGATTGCGCCCGATCGCCTCGAGGCTGCCGGGAACGGGAACCGCCTGCCCGTCGTCGAGCGCGGCGTCGATCCATGCCGCTGCCGCCTGCTCGGCCGCGGCCAGCGCCTCGTCGAGCGTATCCCCCGCCGAGAAACAGCCCGGCAGATCGGGGACGACGACGCCGAACGCCGTCGTGTCGGACCCGGGTTCGATGGCGATCGGATAGCGCATGACGACTCCTACAATCCCGCATGCTTGCGGATCGCGGCGACGAGGCCGATCCCGAGTTCCTTCTTCGGATGCGGGACGACGACCGGGCCATCCCGGTGCGCATGCTTAAAGACATGGTGCGAACCCCGCATCCGGTCGAGCTCCCAAGCCGCGCGTCGAAGCTCGCGGACCGGGTCGGCGCTTTTCACAGTGCGCATCATACACACTGGGACCGGTATGCCAAGAGCGACTACACGATCATTCGCCGCAGCGTCGCGATCGTGTCCGCCTCCGCTGCCGGCTTGTCGGTGCGGATGCGGGCGATGCGGGGGAAGCGCATCGCGATGCCCGATTTGTGCCGCGTCGAGACGTGGAGCGAGTCGAACGCGACCTCGAGCACCATCGACTTCGCGACCTCGCGGACCGGGCCGAAGCGCGCGACGGTGTTGGTCCGGACGAACTTGTCGAGCATCGCCAGCTCGGCGTCGGTGAAGCCCGAATACGCCTTGCCGACGGGGAGCAACTCGCCGCCCTCAGTCCAGCAGCCGAAGGTATAGTCGCTGTAAAAGCTCGATCTTTTGCCATGCCCGCGCTGCGCGTACATCATCACGCAGTCGGCGACGAGCGGGTCGCGCTTCCATTTGTACCACAGCCCGGTGCGGCGTCCGGCGACGTACGGACTGTCGCGGCGCTTGAGCATCACCCCCTCGATCGCGGCGTCGCGCGCCCCGGCGCGGACCGCCATCAGCGCCTCGAAATCGACCGCCTCGATCACCGCCGACAGGTCGAAGCGCGCCGGGTCGAGGTGGGGCATCAGCGCCTCGAGCCGTGCCCGCCGCTCGGTCCACGGCGCGCCGCGCAGGTCCTCGTCGCCGTCGAACAGCACGTCGTACAGCCGGACGAAGGCGGGAAACTCGGCCTGCGCCTTCGCGGTCGGCGTCTTGCGCCCGAGCCGTTGCTGCAAGGCATTGAAACTCGCGGCTTCTCCGCCCTGAAAATCACCGCGCACCAGCAGTTCGCCGTCGAGCACGGCGGGCGTGGCGAACGCTGCCGCGACCTCGGGAAAGCTGCCGGTGATGTCGTCACCCGCCCGGCTGAACAGCCGCGTGACGCCGGCGACATGGACGAGCTGGATGCGGATGCCGTCCCATTTCCACTCGGCGGCATAATCGACGAGGTCGAGCTTGAGCTCCTCGAGCGGGTGCGCGAGCATGAACGGGCGGAACACCGGCACCGTCCCCGGGGTCGGCTGCGCGCCGCCGGTCCCCCAGGCGAACAGCTCGGGGTAGGGCGGCTTGAGCCCGTGCCAGACCTCCTCAACCGCGTCGACGTCGACCGCGAAGGCGAGCGCGAACGCGGTTTTTGCCAGCCGCGCCGAAACGCCGATCCGCATTGCGCCGGTCGCGAGCTTGAGCAGCGCATAGCGCCCGCTGCTGTCGAGCCGGTCCATCAGTTCGCGCATCGCCGCCGGCGCATCGGCGCGGCCGAGGTGTTGTAACCGCTCGACAACTTCGTTGAGCGTCGGCGGCGGGGGTGGCGGCGTCAGCGGATCGGGCCAGAGCAGCGACGCGGTCTCGGCCATGTCGCCGACATAGTCGTAAGACATCGCCAGCAGGACCGGATCGATCCGCTCCTCGAGCAGGGTCCGGATCAGCTTCGGCTGGACCGCCTTGAGGTCGAGCCCGCCGGTCAGCGCGGCGAGCGCCCAGCCGCGGTCGGGGTCGGGGGTTGCGACGAGATAATCGGCGATCAGCCGCAGCTTGGCGTTGCGCGACCGCGTGTAGACGAGCCGGTCGAGAAGGGCGGCAAAGGCTTGCATCGAAGCCTCAACGTAAGGCGTGGCGCGATGGCGGCAAGTTTGCCATGAACGCGCCATGCGTATGCGTGAACTCGAAGCGCGGAGCGGGGTCGGGCGCGAGACGATCCGCTTCTACATCCGCGGGGGCCTGCTCCCCGAACCGGCGCGCGCGGCGCGCAACTCCGCGTCTTATTCGGAGGCGCATGTCACGCGGCTGGTGGCGATCAAGCGGCTGCAGGAGGAGCGCTTCCTGCCGCTGGCGGTAATCCGCGGGCTGCTTGATCGCGAAGACGGCGGCGACGCCGACCGCTGGCTCGAACCCGACGCCTTTCCGGGGCTCGACGCGGTGCTGCGCGCGCGGATCGATCACGACGCGCCGCGGGTGCCGGTCGCCGCCGCGCTCGCCGCCGCCGGCGGCACGACCGATTTGCTCGCCGAGGCGGTCGAGAATGCGATCGTCACCGTCGACGCCGCCGGCACGCTGACCGCTCGCGACGCCGCGATCCTGCGGACATTGGGCGACCTTGACCGGATCGGGTTCAGCAAGGACGCCGGGTTCACGCCGGGCATGCTGCGGATGTACGCCGACTTCATCGACTGGGTGACGACGCAGGAGATGCGCTTCTTCTTCGAGCACACCGCGGGGCAGGTCGACGAGCCCAAGGCCGCCGACATGGCCGAACTTGGCATCGGCGCGGTCAACGACCTGCTCGCGCTGCTGCGGACGCGCGCGCTGCTGGCCAAGCTCGAACGGCGGCGGCGGGTGGCGAACGACCGCTGACGCGGGGCTGTCCTACAGGGGCGGCGATCGAGTAGCGTGGACACCGTTTCGAGTCGGGGCGTGCTGCCGACACGCTCCTTCTCATCGCTGGCAACCGTCGTCGTCGCGTCGGCTCCCCGCGTGCGCACTTTGTGACGTTCCGCCCGGAAGCACCGCTGCAACAACAGACGTCTCTGCCTGAACTTATTTTGACCTTCGCGTCGTGTTCGTGGTGCAAGTCCCTGTCATCATGACGCTTTTTTCATTCTTTTCGGCAGGAGCGACTCGCAACAAGCGACTCGCTAGAAGACCGCGGACAGCGTCGCCACCGGTCCCGATCCCGGCGCGGCGTTGCCCGCGACGCGGAAGCGATAGTCGACCGACAGGCTGAACCGCCCCGCGCGGGCGCTGACCCCGGGGCCGAGGTCGAGCCGGTCGACTGTAGCACCGCCGCCGCGCTGGACGCTGCTCCACACGCCG
>CAXTPH010000237.1:0-4117 GCA_964245955.1 uncultured Sphingomonadaceae bacterium
GGAGCTCGTCCGCGCCGGCGCGCGCATCCGGGTCGTCGTGCGGTCGCCCGAAAAGGCCAATTTCCTCAAGCCGCTCGGCGGGCTCGGCCAGATCGAGATCGTCGCCGGCGACGTCGCCAACCCGGCGCACATGGCAGCCGCGTTCGCCCATGCCTATGCCGGGGTCAACCTCGTCGGCATCCTCGACGAGCGCGCCTGTCAGAAGTTCGCGACCGTCCAGGCCGAAGGGGCCGGGGTCGTCGCCCGCGCCGCCGCCGCCGCCGGGGTCGCCGCCTTCGTCCAGGTCTCGGCGATAGGCGCCGACGCCGCGAGCAAGGCCGAATATGCCGCGACCAAGGCGGCGGGGGAGGCGGCGGTGCTCGCCGCGATCCCCCACGCGACGATCGTCCGCCCGTCGATCGTCTTCGGACCCGAGGACCAGTTCATCAACCGCTTCGCCGCGATGGCCAAGGGGCCGCTGCCGGTCGTGCCGGTCGTCGCCGGCGACACGAAGTTCCAGCCGGTCCATGTCGTCGATGTGGCCAAGGCGATCGTCGCCGCGCTCGCCGACCCCGCGACCTTCGGCGGCCGGACCTTCGAGCTCGGCGGGCCGCGGGTCTACGCCTTCCGCGACATCATCGCCTGGATCCTGCGCGAGATCCGGTCGACCAAAGCGATGGTCGAGGTGCCCGATTTCGCCGCGAAGCTGATGGGCCGTACCGGCGATTTCGTGCCGCTGGTACCGATGACGTCGGGGCAGTTCGAGATGCTCCAGTCGGACAATGTCGCGCGCGCCGCCGGGTTCGACGCGTTCGGCATCGTGCCGGTGCCGCTCGAAGCGGTTGCCCCGGCGTATCTCGAACGCTACCGCACCGCGGGTCGCTTCCATCGCGACCCGGAGACCACGCCTTGATCCTCGCCAGTACCGGCCACACCCTCGCCGACATCGTCATCCTCGGCATCGTCGAGGGCGTCACCGAATTCCTCCCCGTGTCGTCGACCGGGCACCTGATCCTCGCCGGAAAATTGCTCGGCTACGATCCCGACAGCTGGAAATTGTTCAACATCGTCATCCAGTTCGGCGCGATCCTCGCGATCGTCGTATTGTACTGGCGGACCCTGGTCACGGTGCTGCGCGGGCTCATCGACCGCGATCCGCTGGCGCTGCGCTTCGTCCGCAACGTCCTGCTCGCCTTCATCCCCGCCGCGGTGATCGGTTTTCTGCTCCACAAGAAGATCGAGGCGCTGCTCGGCAATGCGCAGGTCGTCGCGATCGCGCTGGTCGTCGGCGGCATCGCCATCCTCGTCATCGAGCGGCTGGCGAAGCGCGTCACGGTCAACGGCGTCGCTGAAATCCCGGTGCCGACCGCGCTCGGCATCGGCCTCGCCCAATGCCTCGCGATGGTCCCCGGGGTCAGCCGCTCGGGCGCGACGATCATGGGCGCGCTCAGCCTCGGCGTCGAGCGCCGCACCGCCGCCGAGTTCAGCTTCTTCCTCGCGATCCCGACGATGCTCGGCGCGACCGTGCTCGAGCTCGTCAGCAACCGCGCCCTGCTCAATGCGAGCGAAATCAACGAGATCGCGATCGGCTTCGCGGTCGCCTTCGTCGTCGCGGTGATCGTCGTCCGCGCCTTCGTCGCGGTGATCAGCCGCTACGGCTTCGCGCCGTTCGCGTGGTACCGCATCGTCGCCGGGACGGTCGCGCTCGTCTGGCTGTACGCCGTCTAGCCGCGCTGGGTCGTCATCCCCGCGAAGGCGGGGACCCATTTCCCAGAGGCCGTCCGGCGTTGCGGCGGGCGGGTCGACCGGCGTCGCCATTTTTCCAGTTTCACTGGCATATGGCTCCCCGCCTGCGCGGGGATGACGGGTGGGGGTGGGGAGACCGGCTTGCGCAGCGGCGCACCCAATTTCGTCATCCCCGCGCAGGCGGGGACCCATTTCCCAGAGGCCGTCCGGCGTTGCGGCGGGCGGGTCGACCGGCGTCGCTCCATTTCCACCGTCACTGGCATATGGGTCCCCGCCTGCGCGGGGATGACGGGAGGGGGTGGGGCCGTCTTCATCTGCCGGAAGTTGACTACTTACACACGAAACCGGGGTGGAATCGGCTTCTGCCGCGGCTTCTTCGTCCGCGAGCGCCGCCTCGAGCGTGACCAGTGCTTCGGCGTAGGCTTCGTCGGCGCTCTCCGGTACGGCGTCGTCCTCGTCGTCATTGTACTGGTACAGCGGCTTATGAAAACGGTTGTCGGCGAGCCGGCCGCGGTTGAGGACGATCTGCATCAGCAGGCGGTTGTCGAAACGCGTGCGGTAACCGACCATCTCGCCCCTGTAGTAGACCTCCTCCCGCTGTCCGTTGACCGCGCGCTCGATCGCGGCGTCGGTCGCCGTCGCGACGCCGATCGACCGCGCCGCCTCCCACGCATCGCTGAACGCCCATGCCGAGGGATGCTGGCGGAGCTTGTACGCGCTCGCCGGCGACATGTCGGCGAAGCGGCATGCCGATTTGACGCTGCCGGTCGCGGCGAGGCGCTCGATGAAGATCCGTTGCCGGGCGGGGGTCCAGCCGTCGTCGCGGTGGCGAAGCGTGGCGGGGGCGAAGGGGGGCGATTCGTTTTCCATCGACGAGTCTATGGCAAATAAGGTTCGTGTAGGAAAACGGATTTACCAAATCCTACAAAGTCGCACGGAGCCGGCGCGCGCCGCTGCGGCCCATTCCGCGCGACGCGACGGCCGAAAACCGGCAAATAGTGTCGGAATCCTTTACACCTTGCCGTCGCTTCCGGCCGCTCCCCTTCGATGGAGCGCTTGGCACGAGAGTTGCTTGCTCATCGATTCGTAAAATCGTTGTTTCGGAGAGCCATCGTGAACAAGCTTATCGCCGCCGCCGCGCTCGTCGCCGCCACCGCCGCTGCCCCGGCGCTCGCGGTCACCTACGACGCCTTCACGTCGTTCAACGGCACCAACGGCAACGGCAACTTCAACTACGGCTACACCGACGGCACGACGCTGACCGCGTTCGACACCAGCGGCGGCTGTGTCTTCGGCAGCAACTCGACCTGCCTTCGTTCCACGGCGCAGGGCGTCCTGCCGCAGGCCTCGGTCGGCGGCAGCCTGGCGTCGGGGACCGTAGCGTTTCCGACGAGTGCGATCGTCGTCCACCCCGGCGACAGCGCAGCGCTGTCGGACTATGCCGGCTTCGTGGCCACCAACACCGGCAGCTACAGCTACACGATCAACCTCGAATCGGTTGGCCGCGATACGACCAACGGCACCGGCTATCGAACCTTCACCGCGCTCGGCGGCACCGTGACGTCGCTCGGCGCACGCTCGCTGCTGTCGAACTTTGGTGCGACCGGCACGCTGACCGGTACCCAGACGCTCGCGCTCGGCGAGACCTTCGGCGTCATCGTCGATTACAACGGCGGCTACGGCGGCGACTCGACCGGCCTCAACTTCTCCGTCAGCGACGGCGCCGGCGCGGTGCCCGAGCCGGCGATGTGGGGCTTGATGATCGCCGGTTTCGGCCTCGTCGGCACGTCGATGCGCCGCCGCGCGCGGACTGCCGTCGCCGCCTGATCGCGACACTGCTGGCATCGAAGGGGCCGCTCCGCGAGGGGCGGCCCTTTTCGTTTGGGCGGTGCAGGGGCGGGTAATACCGAAAACAGACTAATCGATGCATTGCAGCGTGAATTAGTTTCGTCCCAACGTATTGAAATCTAATAAGCGTCAGCAAGACTGTCCTATCAACTAAATCTTGCTCGACACTAGCGGTAAACGCACCTAAACGGTCGCGTGAAGGGAGCCCCGCGATGGCCGAGACGATGCTGCGCTTTACCGGCGTCGGCCAGGCGTATCCGCCGAAGCGTGCGGCCGACGACCGCGCCGACGACTTCCTCGAGATCGCGCGGCCGTACATCCTCGCCCAGGCCGAGGAGCAGGCGTCGCGCTGTTCGCAGTGCGGCGTGCCGTTCTGCCAGGTGCATTGCCCGCTCCACAACAATATCCCCGACTGGCTCAAGCTGACCGCGCAGGGACGGCTCGAGGAAGCGTATGAGGCATCGTCGGCGACGTCGTCGATGCCCGAGATCTGCGGCCGCATCTGCCCGCAGGACCGGCTGTGCGAAGGCAATTGCGTGATCGA
>CAXTPH010000238.1:0-4117 GCA_964245955.1 uncultured Sphingomonadaceae bacterium
CGCCTCGAACACCGGCGGCTTGTCGTCCTGCATGTCCTTCGAATAGGCGAGCGGCAGGCCCTTCATCGTCACGGCGAGTGCGGTCAGGCAGCCGATCAGCCGCCCGGCATGGCCGCGGATGAGCTCGGCGGCGTCGGGGTTGCGCTTCTGCGGCATGATCGACGAGCCGGTCGAGAAGGCGTCGGGAAGGGTGACGAAGCCGTACGGCTGCGACGCCCAGATGACGATCTCCTCGGCGAGCCGCGACAGGTGCAGCCCAGTCATCGCCGCGCAACTCAGGAACTCGACCGCGAAGTCGCGGTCGGACACGCTGTCGAGCGAGTTCGCCGTCGGCCGGTCGAAGCCGAGCGCCGTCGCCGTCGCCGCGCGGTCGATCGGAAACCCCGTCCCCGCTAGCGCCGCCGCGCCGAGCGGACACTCGTTCATCCGCGCGCGGGCATCGGCGAAGCGCGAGCGGTCGCGCGCCGCCATCGCGACATACGCCATCAGGTGATGCCCGAGCGTCACCGGCTGCGCGATCTGGAGGTGGGTGAACCCCGGCAGGATCGTCTCGGCGTGCTCGGCGGCGCGGCTGAGCAGTGCGGCGGCGAAGGCGGCGAGGCCCGCATCGACCGCGTCGATCGCGTCGCGCACCCACAGGCGGAAGCTCGTCGCGACCTGGTCGTTGCGCGAGCGCGCGGTGTGGAGCCGCCCTGCCGCCGGGCCGATCAGCTCGGCGAGCCGCGTCTCGACGTGCATGTGGATGTCTTCGAGGTCGAGGTTCTCGATCACCCCGACGGTCGCATATTCGTGCGCGATCGTGTCGAGCCCGGCCGAGATCGCATCGGCGTCGGCGGCGTCGACGATGCCCTGTCGCCCGAGCATCGCGACATGCGCCTTCGACCCGGCGATGTCCTGTCGCCACAGCCGCTTGTCGAACGGGATCGAGGCGTTAATGTCGCGCATCACCGCGGCCGGGCCATCGCCGAAGCGGCCGCCCCACAGCGAATTGGAATTGATGTTGCGCGTCGTGATCGGAAAACTCCTGTGCGCTGGCCTGCTGGTCGGCCTGCTGAGCGGCGGCCTGACCTTGGCGACTAAGGGAAACGCGAAGTCGTCGCAACCGGTCAAGCTCAGCGTCATTGACCGCAGTCACGCCGGGGAGGTCGCGCCGCCGATCAGCTTCGAGCTGAAGGGCGGCAAGACGACGAGCGTCGCCGCGTTCAAGGGCAAGCCGGTGCTGGTCAATCTCTGGGCGACGTGGTGCGTGCCGTGCCGCGCCGAGATGCCCGCGCTCGACGCGCTGGCAAAGACGCAGGGCGCGATGCTCGTCGTGCTGCCGATCAGCGAGGACCTCGAAGGCTGGCGCGGCGTCGACAAGTTCTTCGCGCCGGGCAAGTTCGCCAACCTGACCCCCTATCTCGACCAGCCGGGCAATTATGCGGTCAAGATGGGCGCAACCGGCCTGCCGCTGTCGATCCTGTACGGCGCCGACGGGCGCGAGAAGTGGCGGGTCAACGGGCCGCTCAAATGGGGGTCGGCGGAAGTCACGGCGGCACTGCGCTGACTCTGCCGGTCACGCCCGACGGGCGCTATTTCGTCCACCGCGGTATCCTCTGGCGGTGCAGCGATCCGCGCCTCGATCCGGAAGACCGCGTCGCGCTGGTCGCGGCGTTGATGGCAGCCCGGCGCGCGGTAGGGACGGCGAAACGCGCCGGTGACGACGATGCCCTGAAGGCGGCCCGCGCCGCAGTCGACGCCGCGAAGGTCGCGCTCGGTGAGCGTGGGGCAGCGTGGTGGAACGACGGCGCGCCCGACTATAACCGCCGCAAGGTGACCGCGACGCCCTACGCCACTTGGTTCGCCGCGCTCGACCAAAGGCCGGGACGCTAGTCGCGCAGCAGCTCGTTGATCGCCGTCTTCGCCCGCGTCTGCGCATCGACGCGCTTGACGATCACTGCGCAATACAGGTTTGGCCCGGGCTTGCCGTCGGGCAGCGGCTTGCCCGGCAGCGTTCCCGGTACGACCACCGCGTAGGGCGGCACGCGCCCGACGAAGACCTCGCCAGTCGCGCGGTCAACGATTTTGGTCGACGCGCCGAGGTAGACGCCCATCGACAGCACCGCGCCGGTGCCGACGATCACGCCCTCGGCGACCTCGGCGCGGGCACCGATGAACGCGCCGTCCTCGATGATCACCGGCCCGGCCTGTAGCGGTTCGAGCACGCCGCCGATGCCGGCGCCACCCGAGATGTGGACGCCCTTGCCGATCTGCGCGCAACTACCGACCGTCGCCCACGCGTCGACCATGCTGCCCTCGCCGACGTAGGCGCCGATGTTGACGAAGCTCGGCATCAGCACGACGCCGGGGGCGATATAGGCGCCGCGACGGACGATGCTGCCCGGCACCGCGCGGAAGCCGGCGGTGCGGAAGCGGGTTTCGCCCCAGCCGTCGAACTTCGACGGGACCTTGTCCCACCATTGCGACTTGCCCGGCGCGCCGGGGATAAGCGTGTTGTCACTGAGCCGGAACGAGAGCAGCACGGCCTTCTTGAGCCACTGGTTGACCTGCCACTCGCCGTCGACCTGCTCGGCGACGCGGAAGTCGCCGTTGTCGAGTCCCGCGATCGCCGCCTCGACCGCCGCGCGAACCGCACCGTCGGTTGCCGGGCTGATCTCGCTGCGCGCCTCCCACCCGTCCTCGATCGGCGCGATCAGATCGTTGGTCATGCGGCCCCCAGTTCGGCGACGACGCCGGCGAGCCAGTCGCCGGTGTCGGTGATGGTGTAATCAATGAAGTCGGGCGCGGCGTGGCGCGGCCCCTGTTCGGAGCCATTGTCGACCCACACCGTCGTCATGCCGATCGCCTTGGCGGGCGCGAGGTTGCGCTCCATGTCGTCGGCGAACAGCGCGCGGGCCGGGTCGATGCTATGCGCCTCACACAGTCCGCGATAGGCGCGGACGTCGGGCTTCGGCAGATACGCCATCGCGTGGACGTCATGGATCGCCTCGAACGCCGCGCCCAGCCCGAGCCGATCGAGCACCTTCGCCGCGTACGGCGTGTCGGCGTTGGTGAAGATCAGTTTCCGCCCCGGCAGGCGCGCGATCGATTCGACGAGAAGCGGGGCGTGATCGACAACGCCGAGATCGATATCATGGACGTCGTTCAGGAATTCGTGCGGGTCGACGCCGTGCTCGTTCATCAAGCCGCGCAGCGTCGTGCCATGTTCGTGGAAGAATCCCTTCTGCACGCGCCGCGCCTCGTCGGCGTCGACCCCGAGCAGGCGGCCGACATAGGCCCCCATCCGCGCGTCGATCTGCGCGAACAGGTTGGTCTTCGCCGGGTACAGCGTGTTGTCGAGATCGAAGATCCACGCGTCGATGTGGGCA
Source organism: uncultured Sphingomonadaceae bacterium (assembly GCA_964245955.1). Lineage (GTDB taxonomy): Bacteria > Pseudomonadota > Alphaproteobacteria > Sphingomonadales > Sphingomonadaceae > Polymorphobacter_B. The sequence goes on from CAXTPH010000238.1 coordinate 3,369, forward strand.
AGCGGGTGCGGCATCGCCGCGCTATGCCGCTTCCGCCGCCGATGCGCCAGTCAGGGGTAGCGACATCGCGACATCGCAGCGGGCATAGCGTGCGCCGAAGTCGTCCATGACGCGCGCGTCGTGGACGAAGCCCGCCTTCTCGTAGAGGTGGATCGCCGCCGCGCATTTGCGGTTGGTCAGCAGGTACAGCCGGTCGAGTTGCATCCGCCGCGCCTCTGCAACGACGTGTGCGAGGAGAAATTCGCCCGCCTTCCGCCCGCGCGCCGCCTCGAGAACCCCCATCTTGGTCAATTCGAACACCCCGTCGGCGATGCGGATGAGCGCGCACGTGCCGACGACGCCGAGATCGCCGGCGCGGACGAAGCGGATGATGCCGCCGCGGTCGATGATGCTGGCGCGCGGATGGTCGAGGATCGCGCGGTCGTTCGCTTCAAGCGTAAACATCGCCTCGATCCATTCGGCGTTGATCGCGCGGAACGCGGGGGCGAGGTCGTCATGGAAGTCGACGATTTCGAGACACGCTTCGTCGTTAAAATTTTCGCGCACAGATTCCACTGCCGCTTACCCCCTGACTTGCCCACAGGCCGCGATTGTCGCGCGACACGGGTTGCGCGACAAGGGGTCGATGCAGGCTCCCACTCCTTATCCCCCCGCCGCCGCGCCGCTCGCGCTCGTTCCCGCAGCGACGCTGCCGCACAATGTCGAGGCCGAGGCGGCGCTGCTCGGGGCGATGATGATCGACAACCGGC
>CAXTPH010000239.1:0-4045 GCA_964245955.1 uncultured Sphingomonadaceae bacterium
CCATCGGCAACCCGTTCGGCCTTGGCGGCACCGTGACGCACGGCATCATCTCCGCGCTGCACCGCAACATCCAGTCGGGCCAGTACGACCGCTATATCCAGACCGACGCGCCGATCAACCAGGGCAATTCGGGCGGTCCGCTGTTCGACCTCGACGGCAATGTCATCGGCATCAACACCGCGATCTTCTCGACCAGCGGTGGCAACGTCGGCCTCGGCTTCGCAATTCCGGCTGAACAGGCGCGTCCGGTCATTGAGCAGCTCAAGGCGGGCAGCGGCGTCAAGCGTGGCTATCTCGGCGTCCAGATCCAGCCGGTCGATGCCGGGATCGCCGCCGGGCTCGGTCTGCCGAAGGACCACGGCGAGATCGTCGCCTCGGTCGAGCCGAGCGGCCCCGCCGCCAAGGCCGGGGTCAAGCAGGGCGACGTCGTCGTCAAGGTCGCCGGCCAGGACGTGACGTTCGACAATACGCTCAGCTACATCGTTGCCAACGTCCCCCCGGGCACGCGCGTGCCGATCGGTATCATCCGCGGCGGCAAGCCGGTGACGCTCGAGGCGACGGTGATCCAGCGCCCGAGCGAACTCGCGCTCCGCGGTCCGACGGCAACGCCCGACGACAGCGATACCCCCGACGCGCCGAAGGCGGCACCCGGGGCCGAGGCTGCGCGCCAGAGCCTCGGCATCACGCTGACGCCGCTGACGCCGCAGGTGCGGAGCGAATTGAAGATCGCGCCGTCGGTCTCGGGTGTCGTCATCGCCGCGGTTAACCCGAACAGCGACGCGGCGAGCGAGGGGCTGCAGCGCGGCGACGTCATCCTGTCGATCAATCAGGCGCCGACCCCCTCGCCCGCCGCCGCCGCCGCCGCGGTCGCGGAGGCGCGCAAGGCCGGTCGCGATACCGTCCTGATGTTCGTCCAGCGTGGCACGACCCCGCCGCGCTTCATCGGCATCAAGCTCGAGAACCCGAAGGCGAAGTAGCGCCGGCAGGCCGCGAGACGGACGCCGGTGGCGTCCGTCAGCCGCGCGCCCGGTCGCTGCTTGCGGGGGGCCCGAACCTAGCGCGCCGCGATGCTTGTGCCCTTCGGCAGGCAGAAGCGCTGCTCGCTGTCGATCGTCGCGTTCGCCTTATATTTGGCGACATAGGCGTCCCACGCGGCGTCGTGGACCGGCTGGCCTTCGCCGGTGACCCGCTTGTGGTCGACCGCGACCTTGCCGCCGACCCCGACCTTGGCAGCAAAGGCGTCGAGCGACCCGCCGACCGTTTGCTTCTTTTCGCCGTAGACGTGGAAAGTAACATACTCGCTCGCCGACGGCTTCATCCCGCCTTTTTCCGGGACCAGCGCCGGACCGGTGACGAAGCTGTCGCTATAGCCGTGCGAGGCATACCACGCCTTGTGATCCTTGACCGCGTCGAGGAAGCCCGCCGGCGTCCCCGCCGCATTGAGCTTCGACACGCGCATCGTCACCATCTGGTCGGCTCCGCACGGCCCGGCGGCGAGGGCCCCGGTCGCGGCGCCCGCGAGCGACGCCAGCAGCGCCGCGGTCAGATATGATTTCATGCCGTCTTCCCCCTTGTTGCCCGGCTGCAGCTTAGCCGGCTTTCGTGGCGCTTCAAGCACCGCTAGGGTCCGCCACCTGATCTGGGGGAGCGCAATGGCCGACAGCATTTTCATCGGAAAGGGCGAGGAACATCCGCAGAGCCTCGTCCTGCGCCGCGCCAACCGCCACGGGCTGATCGCCGGGGCAACGGGCACCGGCAAGACCGTCACGCTGCAGGGGCTTGCCGAGGGCTTCAGCCGCGCGGGTGTTCCGGTCTTCCTCGCCGACGTGAAGGGCGACATCGCCGGCATGGCGATGACCGGCACCGCGCAAGCCGCGTGGACCGTCGCCCGCGCGAAGGAGGTCGGGCTCGACGACTATCGCTTCGAGGCGAACCCGGTCGTTTTCTGGGACCTGTTCGGCGAGCAGGGCCACCCGGTGCGGACGACGATCACCGAGATGGGGCCGCTGCTGCTAGCGCGGCTGATGGGATTGAACGACACGCAGGAGGGCGTGCTCGCGGTCGCGTTCAAATATGCCGACGATAATGGGCTCGCGCTGCTTGACCTCAAGGACCTTCAGGCGATGCTGCTGCACTGCGCCGACAACGCGCCGGAGCTCGCGGCGAAGTACGGCAACGTCACCCGCGCAAGCGTCGGCGCGATCCAGCGTCAGCTCCTCCAGCTCGACAGCCAGGGCGGCGGCCATTTCTTCGGCGAACCCGCGCTCGACATCCACGACATGATCGCGGTCGACGACAACGGGCGGGGGCAGGTCAACATCCTTGCCGCCGACAAGCTGATGCAGTCGCCGCAGCTCTATGCGACCTTCCTGCTGTGGCTGCTGAGCGAGCTGTTCACGACGCTGCCCGAGGTCGGCGATCCGGCCAAGCCGACGCTCGTCTTCTTCTTCGACGAGGCGCATCTGCTGTTCGACGACGCGCCGAAGGCGCTGCTCGACAAGATCGAGCAGGTCGTCCGGCTGATCCGGTCGAAGGGCTGCGGCGTCTATTTCATCACCCAGAACCCGATCGACGTCCCCGACACCGTCGCCGGACAGCTCGGCAATCGCGTCCAGCACGCGCTGCGGGCCTTCACCCCGCGCGACCAGGCGGCGGTCAAGGCGGCGGCGACGACCTTCCGGTCGAACCCGAACGTCGACGTCGCCACCGTCATCACCCAGTTGAAGGTCGGCGAGGCGCTCGTCTCGACGCTCGGCGACGACGGCGCGCCGTCGCCGGTCGAGCGCACCCTGATCGCCCCGCCGCGGTCGCGCGTTGGGCCGGTCACGCCCGCCGAGCGCAAGGTGATGATCGACACCTCGGTCGTCTCCGGCAAGTACGAGACCACCGTCGACCGCGAGAGCGCCTACGAGATCCTCAACGCCAAGTCGGCGGCGGCACAGGCGGCGGCCGATGCCGCCGCCGCGCAGACCGCGCAGGAAAAGGCCGCCGCGATCGCGGCGAAGGCGCAGGCCAAGGCCGACGCCGATCTCGCCAAGGCGAACGCGGTTGCCGCGCGCGTGGCGGCGCGGCCGCAACCGCAGTCGATGGCCGAGAAGATCGCGCTGAGCGCGGCGCGGTCGATGGCGTCGTCGGTCGGCCGTCAGGTCGCGACCGGGATCGGCAAGTCGCTCGGCGGCAAGGTCGGCGGCCAGGTCCTCGGCAACGTCGGCAGCACGCTCCTGCGCGGCATCCTCGGCGGCCTGTTCAAATAGGCGGTCAGCCGGTGACCTTGACCTCGGCGACCTTGGCGTTCGCGGTTCCAGCCGGCGCCGCCATCAGCTCGCGCAGGAACGCGCCTTTGTTGACGGTCGGGGTGTTGGGGTCGCCGGCGTTCGAGCGGACGTTGGGGTCGACCTTCGCGGCGCCGGCCTTGTCGAGAAGGTTCGCCTCGGCCGGCGACTTCGGCGTGATGTTGACCCCGGGGCCGAACAGCGCCTCGGCGGCGTTGACCTGCGCATCGTCGGCGAGCGCGCGCGGCGCACCGGGCTTCGGCGGCGCGAGGGTGAAGTCGGGTGGCACGATCAGCGGTGCCGCGCGGCTGATCGCGAATTCGTCGGGGGCGTTGCGGTTCGACAGCCGGTTCTTGTGATGCGCGCACGCCGACAGGCCGGTGGCGGCGATCAGCACGATGGCGACGGGGACAAGCTTCATGCGCGAACTCCTAGACCGGTTTCGCCGGTTGCGGCGCGAGCGCGGCGCGCACCAGCAACAGGATGACGCCGACGGTTATAGCCGCATCGGCGACGTTGAAGACGTAAAAATGATGATCGTGCCAATAGGCATGGAGGAAATCGACAACATAGCCGTAGCGCACCCGGTCGATGATGTTGCCGAGAGCGCCGCCGAGAACCATGCCGAGCGCGATCGTGTCGAGCCGGTTCGATTCGCGCGCGATCCACACCGCGACCCCGGCGGCGATCGCCAGCGTCACCCCGACGAGCAGCCAGCGCCCGGTATCGCCGTCGGCGCGGAAGAGGTTCATCGACACGCCGGTATTCTCGAC
>CAXTPH010000240.1:0-4011 GCA_964245955.1 uncultured Sphingomonadaceae bacterium
TAACTTCCTGATGCACCTCGACGAGGGCTCGAAGATCTATCGGGCGTTCGGCGATTGCGCCCCGGCCTGGGGCATGATCGGGACGATCCTGGGCATGGTGACGATGTTTGCCAACATGTCCGACCCCTCGAAGCTCGGGCCGTCGATGGCGACCGCGCCGGGGACGAAGCCACGATAGTGCCACTGCGCGAGAACGTCGAACTTGCCGTCGTCGCCGGGGGCGAACAGCGCGCCACCGGGCGAATCGATGACGGTGCAGACCGCCTCGACGACGCGCTCGGGCAAGCGGCCCTTGTCGGCCTCGATCCCCGAAACGGTCTTGATGAAGCGCAGCCATTCGACCCGATAGTCGTAGCGGTAGGCGAAAAAATGCTTCGCGATCAGCAGGCGCAGCATCGCCCGGTAGCGTGGCAGGACGAAGACGACCGTTCCGAGGATGATCGTGGCGAACAGGAAAGTGATCTGGAGCAGCCGCCCCCAGTCGCCGCCGACGAGCCGCAGGCCGTACGCCGCCAGCGCCATGGCGATCAGATAGCCGCCGATGATCGACATCGACAGCGTATGGAACACGACTTGCCGCGATACCTGGACCCGCGCGACCCACGCCTGCCGCGCCGACAGCAGGAGCAAGGGCACGGTGATCGCGTCGACCGCGCCGCGGATATTGAATAGGTCGGACGACGTATTCCCGAGCAGGAAGCGCAAGGTATAGAGGTTGAGATCGTAGCCGAAGAAGCCGGCGAGCCCGATGCAGAGCAGGCGGATGCCGGTCCGGCTGCCGGGTTCGGCGTTGAAATACAGGTTGTGGATCAGCACGAGGCCGCTGATGGACACCGTCAGCCGGCCGACGACGAAGAGCGCCGCGATGATCGGGCGGTCGTGCAACGACGCCCCGCTGTTGCCGAGGACGTCGACGAGGTCGAGCCCGAGCTGCATCGCCGTGACGAAGCCGATGGCGCTGGCGATGACGAACGACGAACTCAGCCGGTCGTCGAGCGCCCATGACGTCCGCAGCAGCGCGACGAGAAAGCCGATCCACGCCGCGGTGCGCAGCGTCTCCATCGGCGACAGCCACAGCGCATACCCGCCGCCGAGCCGCGCCGCCATCACGAAGTCGCCCGCCCACGCGGCGGTCACGAGCGCGGCGATGACGAGCCAAATGCCGGCGCCATCGCGCTGCGGGCGCATGACGATACTGATCGCGAGCGCCCCGAAGCCGACGCACGCGATCAGGTGGCTGATGATGCCGACGTCGGTCAGCTGCACGAGGGTTCCCCTAGCTGGCTGTGGAGTTTAGCCGCTGGCGTCAATTTGCGATAGTCGCCGGTTCACGGCTTGGCGGCCGGCCGCAGCTCGGCGTCGGTGTTCGCCGCCCACCACAGCATCGCCGTCCACGCCGCGACGTTCTGCGTCATCTGAACGGGATCGATCTTGTCGAGCGTGTCGTCGGCGCTGTGGTGGAGATCGAAATAATGCGTGCCGTCCTGCGCGAGGTCGATCACCGCCGCCCCGGCCTCGACCGCCGCCTCGACGTCGGTCCCGCCGTGGGCCGGCAGCGGCGAAGGGGCGATGCCGAGCGGGGTCAGCACTCGGGCGAGCGCCGCCACCGCCGGACCCGCACCCGTGTTCGCGCGCAGCGACCAGACCCGGTCGGCACCGAAATCCGATTCGGCGGTGAGGACGACGGTGTCGGCGGGATGGCCCTTGAGGTAGGTCGCGCCGCCGAGCGGCCCGGCGCTCTCCTCGTCGCCGAACGCGACGACGCGGATCGTCCGGCGCGGCGGGGGCAGGGTGCCGTCCTTGATCGCATCGATGATCATCTTGGCCGCGCCGAGCGTGATGGCGACCCCCGCACCGTCGTCGATCGCGCCGGTGCCGAGGTCCCAGCTGTCGAGGTGCCCGCCGACGAGGACGACCTCGCGCGCCTTGTCGCTCCCCGTGATCTCGCCGACGACGTTGCCCGAGGTGCCGGGGGCAAAGCGCTTCGGGGTCAGCACGAGATGGAGGCGAGCCGGACCGCCCGCGACCATCCGCGTCAGGAGCTTGGCGTCGGGCACGCTGAGCGCGGCGGCGGGAATCGGCGCGATGCCGTCGGGGAAGCGGGTGACCCCGGTGTGCGGCAGCCGCGCCGGGCCGGTCGCGAGCGAACGGTGGAGATAAGCTGCCGCGCCCTTGCTCGCGGCAAGCGCCGGGCCGGCGGTGCGGATGGCATTGAACGCGCCGTAGCTCGACCCGTCCTGCGCGGCGCGCATCTCGTGGTCGATATAGACGATCTTGCCGGTCAGGCTCCCGGCCGGCGCGGCCTTTAGCGCATCGAGGTCGGCGAACTGGACGACCTCGGCGTCAATGCCCCCCGCCGGGGTGGCACCACTCGCACCGAGCGCGGTCAAGATCAGCCGCTGCGGGTTCGCTCCGATCGTCGTCGCGGTCTCGACCCCGCGCTCCCAGTGCGGCACGGCGAACGTCTGGATATGGACGTTGGCAAGGCCGAGCGCCGTCATCCGCGCCGCGATCCAGTCGCGGGCGTGGGCCTCCGGGGTCGTCGCGGCAAGGCGCGGCCCGATCTCGGTCGTCAGCCCGGCGACGATCGCATAGGCCGGGTTGGCGACGAGCGCGCGGTCGCGAAGCAGTGCCGCCGCCGTCATCGGCTCGGTCGCCACCGCCGGCGCCGCGAGCATCAGTGCCAGTCCCGCCGTCAATCCGCGCATCGTCGAGCCCCCGTTGGTTTCGTCCGTGACTTGACGCATTGCGGCGGGGTAACGCAAGCGGTCAGCACAGTCTGGAGCTCACGATGATCGGACGCCTCAACCATGTCGGCATCGCGACGCCGTCGATCGAGCGGAGCCTTGCGATCTACCGCGACCTGCTCGGCGCGACGTCGATCGGCGAGCGTTTCTCACTTCCGGAGCAGGGCGTCTGGGTCTGCTTCGTCGACCTGCCGAACAGCCAGATCGAGTTGATCGAACCGTATGACGACAAATCGCCGATCAACGGTTTTCTCGCCAAGAACCCCGGCGGCGGCCAGCACCATGTCTGCTTCGAGGTGCCCGACATCATCGCCGCGCGCGACGCGATGCGTGCGCGCGGCGCGACCGTCCTCGGCACCGGCGAGCCGCGGATCGGCGCACACGGAGTGCCGGTGATCTTCGTCCATCCACGCGACATGGGCGGGGTGCTCGTCGAACTGATGGCCGAGCCGGTCCATTGAAGCGCGCGCTCATCGCCGTCGCCATGGTCGCCACGGCGGCGGCCCCGGTCGACGTCACCGTCCCGGCGAGCGTCCCCATCGAGCATGTCCGCGTCCGCCAGTTCGACTTCGCCGGTGGGCGCACCGCGCCGATGAAGTTCGGTTACCGCGTGCTCGGCAGCCCGCACCGCGGCGCCGACGGACAGGTCGACAATGCGGTCGTCATGCTCCACGGCACCGGCGGGTCGGGCGCGGCGTTTCTCGGGGCGAAGGCGGCACTAATATTTGGCCCCGGCGCGCCGCTCGACATCGCGCATACCTATGTCATCCTGCCCGACACGATCGGCGTCGGCGCGACGACCAAGCCAAGCGACAGCCTCGGGGTCAACTTCCCGCATTACGACTATGGCGACATGGTCCGGGGCGTCCGCGCGATCCTCGCCGAGCTCAAGGTGACCAAGGTTCGCGCGGTCGTCGGCGTGTCGATGGGAGCGATGCTCGGCTGGACCTGGGCCGAGGCGTATCCGAACGAGATCGACACGCTCGTCGCGATGGGGGCTTGGCCGGCGCCGGTATCGGGGCGCAACCTGTTGTGGCGATTGGCGGCACGCGATGCGCTGCTCGCCAGCCCGCTCCCCGGCGGCAGCGGCGCGCGGGTCGCGGCGGGGATCACGCTCGTCGCCAACGTGCCCCCGGCGATCCTGTCGCGGATCGCGCCCGACGCGGCGAGCGCGCAACAGCTGGTCGACGCCCGGCTGGTCACCGCCCCCGACGCGGTCGACCTCGCCTTCCGGCTCGGCGCGGTGCGGACCTATGCGCCCGCG
>CAXTPH010000241.1:0-4001 GCA_964245955.1 uncultured Sphingomonadaceae bacterium
ATCAAGCACGCCGACGGCTGGGTGTCGGCCTATGGTCACAACGAGGCACTGCTCGTCGCGCGCGGCGCGAAGGTGGCGAAGGGCGACATCATCGCGCGCTCGGGCGCGACCGGCGCGGTCGACGAGCCGCAACTGCACTTCGAGCTGCGGCGCGGCCGGGCGGCGACCGATCCGGTCAAGCTGCTGCCGGCGCGGTCGTCCTAACGCCTCCCCGCGTGCGGGGAGGAGCGAAGTGGCGCTCGCGCCGCGTTTCCCCTACAGCCCCCGCATGACCCTTACCCTCGAACCGGCCCCGCGCATCGGCATGGTCTCGCTCGGCTGCCCGAAGGCGCTGGTCGATTCCGAACGCATCCTGACCCAGCTGCGGTCGGACGGGTATCGCATGTCGCCCGACTATGCCGGGGCCGACGTCGTGCTGGTCAACACCTGCGGCTTCCTCGACAGCGCCAAGGCCGAGAGCCTCGCCGCGATCGGCGAGGCGATCGCCGCCAACGGCCGCGTCATCGTCACCGGCTGCCTCGGCCACGAGGCCGACATGATCCGCGAGGCGCACCCGAAGGTTTTGGCGGTCACCGGGCCGCAGCAATATGCCGAGGTCGTCGCCGCGGTCCACGCCGCCGCGCCCGCGCCGAAATCGGCGTATCTCGACTTGCGGCCCGACATCGGGCTCAAGCTGACCCCGCGCCATTACAGCTACTTGAAGATTTCGGAGGGCTGCAACCACCGCTGCAAGTTCTGCATCATCCCCAGCCTGCGCGGCGACCTCGTCAGCCGCCCGGCGAACGCGGTGGTGCGCGAGGGGCAGAAGCTCGTCGCCGGCGGCACCCGCGAACTCCTCGTCATCAGCCAGGACACCAGCGCCTACGGGGTCGACATCGGCCATGCCGTGTCGGTGCTCGACGGTCAGCCGCTCCGCGCGCACGTCGTCGACCTTTCCCGCGCGCTCGGGCAGACCGGGGCATGGGTCCGGCTGCATTACATCTACCCGTACCCGCACGTCGACGCGCTGATCCCGCTGATGGCCGAGGAGCTGGTGCTGCCGTACCTCGACATCCCGTTCCAGCACGCATCGCCCAGCGTTCTCAAGGCGATGCGCCGCCCGGCGAACGAGGCAAAGGTGCTCGACCGAATCCGGCGCTGGCGCGGTATCCAGCCCGACCTCGCGCTGCGCTCGACCTTCATCGTCGGCTTCCCCGGCGAGACCGAGGCCGATTTCCAGTATCTGCTCGACTGGCTCAGCGAGGCGCAAATCGACCGCGCCGGCTGCTTTAAATACGAGGCGGTCGCGGGCGCGGCGGCGAACCTGCTGCCCGATGCGGTGCCCGAGGAGGTCAAGGCCGACCGCTGGCACCGCTTCATGGCCCACCAGTCGGCAATCAGCGAAGCGCGCCTGGCGGCGAAGGTCGGGCGGACGCTCGACGTGCTGATCGACGCGGTCGACGACGAGGGCGGCGCGAGCGGTCGGTCGAAATACGACGCCCCCGAGATCGACGGCGAGGTCCACCTGCGCGACGCGGGCGGCGTTGCGGTCGGCGATATCATCGCGGTCGAAATCGAGGACGCCGACGAGGTCGACCTGTTCGGGGTGCCGGTCGAGCCGGCTTCTAAACGGAGGATGCGATGAAGGCCATGATCGCGTTGCCCGTCCTGCTCCTTGCGGCGCTGTCCTTCGGCGCTGCGGTCGCCGAGCAACCCGCTCGGTCCACGCGCGCAGCGCCGACGTCGATCGCGCTTTCAAAGCCGTTCGGCGCGCCCCCCGGCTGGCGGTTGATCGCGCGACAGGGCCCGGAGGTGCCGGATCCGCTCGGCGGTGCGGACGACACGGCGCCCGGCGCGATCGCCGTGTGCATCAGCCCCGATGACGGGCGCACCTGCCGCCCGACCCTCGACGGGCTGCTCGTGGTCGGTGGCAAGGCGGACCTGTTCGCGCAGCCGCATTTCCTCAACGACGCCCGGATCGTCCACCCGCGCGCCGGTCGGCCGCTCCTGCTCCTCCAGTTCGCCAGCCTGCATAGCGGCGATGGCGACCAGCGGGTCGCGACCACGGCGCTCGCCTACGATCGCAGCCGCGACGCCTTCGCGCCGGTCTTTGAGCAGCGCACGGGGCACAACAACAACCAGGAAGTCCGGTACATCGCGACCGGCCCGCTGCGCGGCGCGATCGTGTCGGCCGAGCCGACCAGCGATGCTCCATTCGGCTTCTGGATCGCAGTCAACACGATCGCGGGCGACCGCTACCGCGAGGTGCTCCGGTACCGCAGCGCGACCCGCTACAACGACGGGAACACCCTCGCGGTGATCGACTCCGAAATGCCCAATCTCGAGCAGCGGCTCGGGTTGTGGCACGCGGGACTGAAGCTCCCATTGCCCGCCGGGCCCTGCCCGCAGCCACACCTGATCAAGCAGGAACTCTGGTGTGCATCGCCCGGCGGGGCGAGGCCGGAGGGCAGCGCGCTGCCCTCCGCCGGACGCTAGCCGATCGTCGCGAGCGTCGCCGTGACCTCGGCGATCGAGCGGTCGATCGCGCCGAGCGCATGGGTGCGCTCGGTCTCGGGGAAGGCGGCCGAGGCCGGCTGCGTCGCGACCGAGGCGCGCATCGTGTTGAGGCTGGCGAGGCCTTCGGTCAGCGTCGCGGCGACCGGGGCGGGGGCGGCGCTCGCGCACATCACGGTATAGGTCAGGATCGCGCCGCTGCCCTTGATCGCCATCGCGCGCGGCTTGGCGTCGGGCTTGAGGCTGCAGCCGCCGGCGGGGTCGAAGTCCGCGGGGAGCGTCGCGCCACCGGGGAGCGGCGCGCCGGGGGCGACCGCGGTCTTGCCGACGATCAGCCGGTAGCTGCCGCTGCCGTCGGGCTTGATCCCGATCGTCACCGCCTGCTTGCCGGCGGTCGAGACCGCCGCGCCGGTGGCGGCGGTGCCGGCGAGCGCCGCGCCGCCGAGGAGTATGAGCAGGCCGGTGCCGGCGGCGAGGCGGCGCGGCGAACGGGGCGTGTGGGTAAGCATTATCAATCGTCCTTTCAAGGTGGAGCGCGCGTTGAGATTGCACGCAGGCAGTGCGCCGACACCTGCGGCCTTGGCGAGAACGGCGGCATAATCCGCGCGGGCGGCGGGCGTGCGCGCCGCGAGGACGTGCGCGTCGGCGGCGAACTCCTGGTCCTCGCGGAACGCGCGCGCGGCGAGCCACGCGACCGGGTTCCACCAGTGCGCGGCGAGGAGCGCGAGCGCGGCCCAGCCGGCGATCAGGTCGCCGCGTGCGTGGTGCGCGCGCTCGTGGGCGAGCGCGAGGTCGCGTTCGTGGGCATCGTAGTCGCGGGCAAAGTCGCGCGGGACGGCGATGCAGCGGCGGAAGACGCCGAACGCGAGCGGGCCGTCGACGTCGGTCGCGATGACGCGGATCGATCCGGCGCGGCCGAAGTCGGTGCCGGCGGCGCGCAGCCGGCGGCAGAAGGCGACGTGGCGCGCGGTGTAGAGCGCGAACAGGCCGGTTGCACCGGCGAGCCAGACGAGCAGGATCGCCGTGTCGAGTGACGGCAGAGGGCTGACGGCGGTGCTGGTCGTCGCCGGGCCGACGAACAGGACCGACATCCGCGTCGTCGCCGCGCCGGCGAGCGGCAGCCGCGCGAGCAGGTCGGCGGGCAGCGCCGGCAGGATCATCCGCACCGCCGGCAGCGCCCACAGGGCATAGCCGAGGCGCGGCCCGGCCCAGCGGCGGACCGGTGCGCGGATCGCCAGGACGAGCAGCATCAGCGCGGTCGACGCGAGCAAGCTCGTCGCGCCCCAGGCGATCAGCGCGGTCATGCCTTGAGGTCCTTGAGCAGCGCCTCGATCGCGGCGACCTCGTCGGGGCCGAGCGCGTTGCGTTCGGCGAGATGCGCGACGAGCGGCGACACGCGCCCGCCGAACAGCCGGTCGATCAAGCGGCGCGACTCGCCGGCGACATAATCGGCCTGCGCGACGAGCGGACGATAGAGGTAACGCCGCCCGTCGGCCTCGTGCGCCACC
>CAXTPH010000242.1:0-4000 GCA_964245955.1 uncultured Sphingomonadaceae bacterium
TGAAGCGCGGGTTGACGCCGGCGAACGACACCGCACGGCTGTTGGTCAGGTCGATGGTGGCGAACGGCGAACGCCGCTCGATGTCGCGGATGTCGCGGTTGACCGAGGCGACCTTGGAGATGTCGACCTGGTTGAGCGTCGTCTGCGGGCCGTCCGACGTGACGCCCGAGCGCTTCAGCTTGGAGGCGGTGACGACGATGTCGCCGGCCTGCGCGCTGACGTCGATCGGCAGGTCGTACGGCGCGCCGACCTCGAGGATGATGTCGGTAACGGTCGCGTTGCCCGCGGTCGAGACGACCGTCACGGTGTACGGCTCGCCCGAGCGCAGGCCCGCCACCTGGAACACGCCCGACGAATCGGTCGTCGTGCGCGACACCGTACCCGACGGCACGTTGACGATCGTGATCTGGGCGGCGCCGACCGGCGTGCCCGCCGCGGCGACGGTGCCGCGGATGATCGCCGTCGTCTCCTGCGCATGAAGCGCCGCCGGCAGGCACGCGAATGCCCCGGCCACCGTCAGCGCCGAAAGCGACGCCGTTCCCCACAGAGTGCGCATGTGCCCCGTCCCCCAAACGCCGACCGGCCGGCCCCTGCCGCCCGACTCGTTGCCCCGCGTTATGACGAAGGATTGTGACACTTCGGATGCGATTTCGAGCCGCGACCGTGACGGGCGGCGGCTTCTTCGCGACCATGTTGCACCGCGGCAACAGTGGGCGATGACGGGCTCGAACCGCCGACATCCTCCGTGTAAAGGAGGCGCTCTACCAACTGAGCTAATCGCCCGCGCGGGGTACTAAATAGCGGCGCTATCCCCGATTGTCATCCGGGCGCGTTATCGGCGATAATGGCCCAACGAGAAGGACGAGGCACGCCATGATCCAACGTCTGTTCGTCGACCATCCGCGCAGCGTTGGCGAGGGCTATTTCGCGCATATGTGCGCGAGCCTGGCAGTCGGCGGGCGGCTACTCGCGGCCGCCGCGGGGTGCGTTGTCCATGCGATCGTGCCGGGCTGGTGCACGACGACCGGCAGCACGGCGATTCTCAAGCTTCACGGCGAGATCTATCCGCGTCGTTTCGACCAGCCAACGTTGTGAGTATCGACTCGGGCGAACTCGGCTTCAGCCCCGACCGACTTGCACGGATCGAAGCATTCCTCGACAAGCGGTATATTGCCCCCGGCAAGCTGGCCGGCGCGCTCGTCCAGGTCTCGCGGTTTGGCGAGCCGGCGTACCAGTGCGTGCTCGGCCACGCGGACATCGATCGCGCGGTGCCGCTTGCCGCCGACACGATCTTCCGCATCTATTCGATGACCAAGCCGCTGACCTCGGTCGCGTTCATGATGCTTGTCGAGGAGGGCAAGGTCGCGCTCGACGATCCGGTGCATCGTTATATCCCGGCGTGGCGCGGTCTTGGCGTCTATGCCGGGGGGACGCGCGCGACCGGCTTCGCAACGACGCCCCCGCTGCGGCCGATGCGGATCGTCGACCTGCTTCGCCACACCAGCGGTCTGACCTACGGCTTCCAGATGCGGACCAATGTCGATGCGGCGTACCGCCAGGCGAAGATCGGCGAGATCGAGAAGGCGGGGACGCTCGACAGCTTCATCGCCGACCTCGCACACCTTCCGCTCGAATTCTCGCCGGGCACCGCGTGGAACTACTCGGTCGCAACCGACGTCATCGGCTATCTGATCGGTGTCATCGCGGGCGAGCCGTTCGAGCGGTTTCTCCAGCGCCGAATCCTCGATCCGCTCGGCATGGTCGATACCGGCTTCCACGTGCCGCCCGAGAAGGCGGACCGGTTCGCTGCCTGCTACCAGCCGAAGGCCGGCGGCGGCATCGCCTTGCAGGACGACGCGACGACGAGCGGCTTCCTCACCGCGCCGAACTTCGTCTCGGGCGGGGGCGGCCTTGTCTCGACGGCTGCCGACTACATGCAGTTCGGGTTGGCATTGCTGGGCGGCGGGACGCTGGGCGACCACCGCCTGATCAGCCGCAAGACGCTCGACCTTATGACCGCCAACCACCTGCCCGGCGGCGTTGACCTGCCGGCCCTGTCGAAGTCGCTGTTCAGTGAGGCGGCGTACGATGGGGTCGGCTTCGGCCTCGGCTTCGCCACGACGACCGACGCGACAAAGACGCTGATGCCTGGCAGCGATGGCGATTACTTCTGGGGCGGCGCGGCGAGCACCTTCTTCTGGGTAGACCCCGCCGAAGAACTCGTTGCGGTGTTCATGACCCAGCTGATCCCAAGTTCGACCTACCCCGTCCGGCGCGAGTTGCGCACGCTTATTTACAGCGCGCTCGACGACTGATCTGTTGCGTCTGGGGCGGCACCGAGCCGCCCCCTCGCCGACGCCCGGCCGCCGCGCGCGGGGACGAGGGTGGCGGCGAGCCCGAGGCCGAACGGCGGCATATTGCTGTAAACGCTTTCGTACTGCCCCGCGGCGACGAGGAACGTCTCGTGCCAGATGCCTACGTCGCCGTTCGACCCGACCGCGCGGTTGAACGCTGTCCATGCTGGCCGGTGTCCCAGCGACGGCGCATGCGCATAAGCGTGGAGATCGGCGAAGCTGCGCCAGTATTGGGTGACGATCGCATTTCGTCCGCCGAACTGGCTCCGCGCATGGAGCAGGCCGAGCGCGGGCTGGCGGTGAAGCTCGGCGAGCATTCTGCCCATCGCCTGCCCGACCGGCAGCCACCGCCACGGCTTGTGCCAGTGGTTGATCCGCATGCCGATAAGGAAAACGACGAAGTCGCCCTTGATTTCGGCAGTCATGCGATCGGCGATGATGGTCAAGCGCCGAGACCCGCGCGCGCGATCAGCGCCTCGGTCGATGCGTCGAAGCGGCCGCCGGCATCGAGTGCGCTCGCCATCTCCTTGCCAAGCTCGACGCCCCATTGATCGAACGGGTTGATTCCGAGCAGGCATGCGGCGGTGAAGGTTCGGTGCTCGTAGAAGGCGAGCAGGCTGCCGAGCGACCGCGGATCGAGCCTGTCGAGCAGGATCGTCGCTGATGGGCGATTACCGGGGAAGGTCCGCGCGCGCGCGACGGCTTCGTCGCCCCCGGTCATCGCCAGCGCCTCATCGAAGGTTCGCCCGCGCAGCAGTGCCGCGCCTTGGGCAAAGGCATTGCCGAGCAATTGCCGGTGATGCGTCTCGCCAAGCGTATGCCCGGGCTCGCGAACCGCGACGAATTCGACCGGATCGCCGTGCGTTCCCTGATGAAGCAGTTGAAACACCGCGTGCTGGGCATCGGTGCCGGTCCCGCCCCACGTGATCGCCGCCGTCGGATAGGTTACCGGTCGACCGTCGCGGTCGACACGCTTGCCGTTGCTCTCCATCTCGAGCTGCTGGAGGAACGACGGCAGCAGCCGCAGCCGCTCGTCATAGGCGAAGACGCTGCGGGTCGCCTTACCTTGGAAGGTGGCCGCCCAGACGTCGAGCGCTCCGGCGAGCGCAGGCACGTTGCGCGCGAACGGGGTAACGGCGAAATGTGCGTCGACCGCCGCTGCTCCAGCAAGCAAGTCGTCGAACGCCGCGACGCCGCAGCGGATCGCGAGCGGTATGCCGACCGCCGACCATAAGGAATAGCGCCCGCCGACAGTGTCGGCGAATGGGAGGATGTTTGCCTCGACGATGCCGAACTGCGCTGCCTTGGCCGGTGCAGCGGTGACAGCGATGCAGCGCTCGCGCGGGTCGGCGACGCCGTTCGCCGCAAGCCAGTCGAGCGCGCTCGCGGCGTTGGTCATCGTCTCGAGCGTGGTAAAGGTCTTCGACACGATGACGACCTTCGTCCTCGCCGGATCACACGTCGCAAGTGCGCGATCGAGCGCGACGCCGTCGATGTTGGCGACGACATGAACCGCCGGGCCGTCGCCGGCGTGGCCGAGTGCGTCGAGCAGTAACGCCGGACCGAGCGCCGAGCCGCCAATGCCGATGTGGACGACATGGGTGGTGCCGTCGCCGCGCACCGCCTCGGCCACCTTCCGGAGTTTC